>CAYYLA010000159.1:0-6973 GCA_964441785.1 uncultured Candidatus Cloacimonadota bacterium
TAATACGATATTTTTTGAAGAATTTCCTATGCTCTTTTTCTTTGTCACCATCGAAATTTTTGTTGATTATTATGGAATGTGGCTCTAATCCAATATCTTTTAGCTTAATTATTATTCTCAAGGTTTCTGAAACAGAGAGCTTTTCAGGATTTTTAACAACATTAATTCTGGTATTAGGACTGTTAATTGTAGCTTTAGTTAATTCATAGGACTCGATCATTTCTTCTAATCTAGATTTAACTTTATCTTTTTCGATATCTATGGAACCGATAGTAATTTTTGAAATAATCTCTTTTTTTCTCCGTATTTCATTTCTAATTACCAGCAGTTGATTTAGCCAGGTTTGAGTTATAGATGGTAACGAGAATAATTGCAGAGTCAGAGCTGTTGGTGGCATATCAAATATAATGATATCTTTTGTTTTATATTTTTCCAGGATATTTTGAAAAGCTAACATAAGAGCAAAGACATCTATTCCAGGAGAGAATTGCAGTATTTTAAAATAATTTTTCATGCTGAAGGCATTTTGATAATTATATGTCGATCTAATATTATCTTCAGTTTTGTTAAGATACTTTTTGATCCAGAAATCAAGATCAACTTCAATAACTTCCAGATTAGGAATAACCTGTTTAGGTTTTTCACAGAATTTCTGATTGAAGATATCTACCAGATTATGTGCGGGATCCATAGATGCTAGCAAAATTTTGTGTCCTTTATTTGCAAAGAAAACTGATGAAAGTGAGGAGGTTGTAGATTTTCCAACACCTCCTTTTCCAACGAAAAAGAAAAGTTTTTGTTCCATTACAACACCTTTAGTCAATATCAAGCATAGAGAATAACTCACCCAGTGGGTCATTAGCTGTGGAGACTTTATCAATCATATTGAGTAAATCTTTTTCCATAAATGGTAGTAGTTCCATAGTTACATGAATTGGGGTAGAAGGGAAACCAATAAAGGCTCCAAGAACAAGTATTGCAAAAGTGTTTTCCAGTTCTTTTAATTCCCATTCCAACAATTCTGATGCTTTTTCTCTATTTATTTCATCATGAATTTTGATGATTTCTTTAATCTTTTCTAATATCTTCATCTTTAATTCTAAAAATTCTTTTCTCCAAATTAACTCTTTTATTTGAAGGATAATAATAATAAATTGAATATAAACAAAAAATAATTACAACAGACATAGGGATTTTGGATAGTTTGAAAAGATATGCAGAGATAAAAATGTATACCGATATCAATGAAATAGAAATAAACAGTTTTTCAAATCTAATAAATTCAGATATCTCGATTTTTTTGGATTTATTAAGTTTGTTTACTGCCGTAATTTTCAACCACATAGGAGCAAGAAAAGTAAAAATGGCAGAGAGAAATACATGAATACTGGAGATTATCCGTGGAGTTGATGTGTTTTCAGATAAAATTCCACCAGTATTATAGATTAGATAACTTATTGCGAAAATGATAATTCCAGGTAAAAGAATCGAAAGATAATGTTTCTTTAATGTTTGCTGCATTAATACTCCTATAGACAAAAGAAGGCTGCCGAAGCAGCCTTCTTTTGAATGTATTTTAAGCTGATTCTGCTATCGCATCCGGGTCTTTATAATTACTCAGAAGTTTAATTGTACCCTCAATAACAATTGCAACAACAATAACAATAACAATTGTGTTAACAATTATTAAAAGCCAATTTTGACTGTTCCAGAAAGTGATTTCATTCAAGATACAAGCCCAGAAAGTCATAACAGCCATAAAGACAGCAGGGATACCAGAGATCAGATAATAAGATTTTCCCTTAGGTTTAAGATAAGCAGTAATAACCAGAAGAGAAAGAGCGGCAAGAGTCTGATTAACAGCACCGAAAAGAGGCCAAAGTGTAAGAGCACCTTTTCCATCAGCTCCTGTAGCAAAGGTTAATAATCCTGCAGTTAGAACAACAATAAAGGTTGAGAAATATCTATTCTTAAAGATATTTACCTTCATATCAATAAAGATTTCACTAACGACATAGCGTTGAATACGAGTGGCTGTGTCAAGTGTAGTTCCAGCAAATGAAGCAACAAATACACCCATAATAGCAAGAGCCCATTTTATTGGGATACCGATAGCAGCTATCATATTGGCAGCCCCATTAACAAAGGCTGCAAGTTTTGATCCTAAACCAGCAGCTGCAGCCCAGGATGAGTAGTGAGTTGTCCAAGCTTGAACACCTGTTAAAGTAACACCATCTTTTGTATAACCCATACCGATACCAGCTGCAACAGCAGCAATTACAAGAGTTGCAAGTGCACCTTCCATAAGCATTGATCCATAGCCTACGAAAAGGGCATCTTCTTCATTACTGACTTGTTTTGAGGTTGTACCGGATGAAACAAGTGAGTGAAAACCTGAGATAGCACCACAAGCTATTGTAATAAACAAGAATGGCCACATTGATGGTGCTTTAGCTGGAGCCATCTGAACAGCTGGAGCTACTATTTGTAAGTCGCCACCAAAAGCAGCAACTACCAAACCTAAAACTAACAATGTCATTGCTATTACCAACTCATGAGAATTAATGTAATCTCGAGGTTGTAGCAATGTTGTAACCGGTAGAACCGATGCTATAAATGCATAAATAAGAAGAAGAATAGCCCATACTCCTGTTACAGGTAATCCAAAGAGACCTGGCATTTTAAGAGGGAAATATACACCTATTACTACGGTCACATACATCGCAATAATTGCAGCGATAGACCAACCAGTAATACTTGCTCCTTTTTTGTAAACCATATATCCCAATAACATAGCTATTGGTATCTCCATCCAAACCGGGAAGACCGAGGCCGGATAGATATTAAAGATGATAGCTATTACCAATGCAAATACTGCTATAACTATCCAGAGTTCAAAGAAAACAATTACGAAAAAGAGGAATCTTGTTCTTGAATTGATATACTTTCCAGTATATTCTGAAATTGATTTTCCCTGATTTCTCATTGAAATAATGAGTGCGCCAAAATCATGTACAGCTCCCATTACAATACTACCAATGAAGATCCAGATTATTGCTGGTAACCATCCCCAGATTACTGCAATAGCGGGACCCACAATGGGACCTGTTCCTGCGATTGAAGTGTAATGATGACCAAATATCACTTCTTTCTTTGTTGGTACATAATCAATACCATCTTCTAGCTCTTTGGCTGGTACACCAGCTGCTTTACTGAGTTTAAAAATCTGTTTACCAATAAAGCGGCCGTAAAGTTTGTACATAACAATGTATCCCACAAATGCTAATACAACCATTAACAACGCGTCCATAATACCTCCTTGAATTTTTGGTTTTCCTTCTTATTTTTCTACGATCCGATTTACTTGTTTTTTAAAAAAAGATGTCAAGTCGTTATTGTTTGACCTTATGTAAATTTCTGGATGTCAATTTTCATAAGTTTCTGTATTAATGGTGTATCATATAGTATATCTATCAAATAATAAAATTATTTTTTTTTTGATCAAAAAAAATGCCATAAATTCTCTGCAATGATTAATCCAAACTGAAATCAATTATCTTTATGATTAACATTATGTTTAGGTGAATGCCAAGATCTAGGCTAAAAATGGCAAATTGTTTCAACAGGTAGGTGCACTGTGTTCTGCTGTCTCTCAGATCGTTCAGGTTGTTGGGTATGCCAAAAACCCGAGTCGGGCTTTAACGCAAGACTACTATTTTTCTGTTATTAATCAAATAGACGCTTAAACATTGGCAAGGAAAAATTGATGCATCTTAAAACAATTTCCTTGTCTCTCTTATCTACTTTAGCGTCGAAATTTAAAAAAAATTTAACCTCTAAATATTGATTGAGACCTGGATATAAGGTTACTCATTAACTCTATTTTAACATTTCATTTATATAACATTAACAGTAATAGCGTATGATAGATAAATAAAAGTGTGTTAGAGGTACAGCTGTTTAAAATGAAAAGTGTGTTAAAAATTTATCGAATGATGCTACAACATTGGGGATATCTTGTCCTTGGTTTGATCTTTATGGCCGGTTTTGCCATTTCAAGTGGTGTCAGCGTAACAATGGCAATTCCTCTCTTTGACTATATCTTCTCGCCTGATAAGTCCAACATTACCATTAACACATTAAATGAGTTCATTCAACAACTATCTAATGTGCTTGCTAACTTTGACCTCAATGTTAACACGATTTTCACCTTGAACGAAGAAGCGTTAGCACCTCTTATAAGTGATCTGAAATTGCTTCTGATGAGTACTGACTCGATGCTGCTTCTTTATATGGTTTCCGGATTAACAATTTCATTGATAGTTTTGAAAAATATCTCATTTTATTGTTATCGATTATCTTTTGCCAATCTCAAAGGGAGAACAATCGAACATATTAGAAACACAATGTTTGATTGCTATATCTTCCAACCTTTACAGTTCTTCGGTAAAAACCGTATCGGTGATTCGCTGGTGCGGATGATTAATGATGTGAATATTGTTGGCGATCTATTTATCGAATCACTATTTAATGTTTTACGCGATCTCTTTTTGCTATTTGTTTATGCAAGAATTGCTTTCTTATTAAATTGGAAACTCTTCTGTTTTAGCCTGTTGCTTCTACCGATTTTTAGTATTGTTATCAATTTTGTAGGCAAAAAGATAAAAAAATATGCGCGAAAGATTCAGGAACAATCCTCAAATATGTTTGCCAATGTTGAGGAAACTCTCAACAATGTGATG
This sequence comes from uncultured Candidatus Cloacimonadota bacterium, assembly GCA_964441785.1. Classification (GTDB taxonomy): domain Bacteria; phylum Cloacimonadota; class Cloacimonadia; order Cloacimonadales; family TCS61; genus CAYYLA01. The sequence continues at coordinate 4,743 of CAYYLA010000159.1, forward strand.
GTGGTAAAAACTTTTGCCAAGGAGGATTTTGAATCCAACAAATTCCGGAAAATTAATAGTCGCTATTTTAGATTTTGGCGCAAATCATTAAGTTACTCTTACATTAATACACCTTTATCGGAATTAAACGGGACTATCACGGGTGTACTGGTACTGTTAGTTGGCGGTCGCCTTGTTCTAAACAATAGTCAGGAGTTAACAATTGGTAGTTTTATTGCCTTTCTGTTGGCAATTTTTTCGATGTTACATCCAATGAAAACCATAACCAAAGCTTATGCCGGTATTCGGAGAGCCTTAGTCTCATTGGATAGAATATCAGCAATTCTTGATTTGGATCAAGAACATAATCGCAGTAAACGTAGAACATCAAAAAAGGATTTTTCAAAAGATATTGTTATTCAAAACGCACATTTTACTTACGACAATGATACATTGGTTCTCAATGATGTCTCTTTGGATATAAACAAAGGAGAAAAAGTAGCAATTGTTGGAAGCAGTGGATCTGGCAAAACAACGCTTATCAATCTGATACCCGGTTTTTATCAGCTTAAACATGGGTCCATATCTATAGATAGTGTAAATATATTGGATATCAAACTTGATGATCTACGAGGTCTCTTTGGAATAGTAACACAAGAATCCTTACTGTTTCATGATTCTGTAAAAAACAATATTGTGTATGGTGCTAAATCACAGGTGACAGATGATGATGTTTTTAAAGCATTGGAAATTGCCTATGCAGATGAGTTTGTGAATCAGATGCCCGAAGGTATTGATACCATTATTGATCCAAAAGCATCAAATCTATCAGGTGGACAAAAGCAACGACTTTGTATAGCACGTTCGATAATCGGCAATCCTCCTATTTTGATTTTTGACGAAGCAACCAGTGCTTTGGATTCTATAGCTGAAAAAAAAGTTCAAAAAGCTATTGAACAAGCTACTGAAAATAAAACAGTTATCATGATAGCTCATAGATTATCGACCATTCTTTCTGCTGACAAAATTATTGTATTACAAAAGGGCATGGTAGTGGGGATTGGTAAACATTCGGAGCTGTTAAAAACATGCCCACAATACGAAATATTGTATAAAATGCAATTTCAATCTAATGATATAGAGGGCAAATCATGAACATAATGTTTATGAACTCTATTGGTCGCAGCAAATGGGGTGGTGGTGAAAAATGGATGGTAACAGCAGCTAAATCCTTAGCCGAAAAAGGCCATAGAACAATAATTTGTTGCAAACCGGATTCTGTTATAATGCAGAAAGCTATTCAACAAGAAGTGGAGACAATTGGGATTGCTATCCGATCTGATATCAGCCCAAAGAATACATTAAAGATAGCTAATATTCTTCGCAATAATCAAATCGATGTTCTTATCTGTAACCTAAATAAAGATGTAAGAGTGGCAGGATTAGCGGGAAGATTGGTAAGAACACCGTTAATACTGGCTCGTCATGGGATTTTGTTATGCAGCAAAAAATGGAAACATAAGTTTACGCTAAAAAATCTCTGCGATGGTATTATTACAAATACTGAGAGCATCAAACAAATCTATGGCGATTATGGTTGGTTTGATGAAGATTTTGTACGGGTTGTTTACAACGGTATTGACTCTAACCGAGATGTTAAAGCCATAAATTTAGCTGATGAATTTACTTTTGTTAACGATAAAAAAATAATTTTCTCCGCTGGCCGATTAGCAAGACAAAAAGGATTCGAGTATCTGATTCAGTCAGCTACATATGCAAAATTATATAATAAGAATTGGGTTTATCTTATAGCAGGTAGTGGAAAACTTGAGAATGACTTAAAACTCAAAATCAGGGATTTGCACCTTGAAAATTATGTCCACTTAATCGGTTTTAGAGAAGATGTTTTACCCTATATGAAAGCATCTGATGTCTTTGTGTTACAATCACTTTACGAAGGTATGCCAAATGCAGTTATGGAAGCCATGATGATGGGAAAAGCTGTTGTTGCGACAGATGTTAATGGCACAGGAGAACTTATGATCCATGAAAAAACCGGTTTTATTATTCCTCCGGCTAATCCTGAAGCTATCTATGAACATTTACTGGTATTACTTAAAAATCCTGACATGGCTGCACGTATGGGTGAAGAAGGTAGAAAGAGAGTATTGGAAGCATTCAGTATTCCCATAATGGCTCCGTCTCCCGGTCAGTCTATTGAAAAGGGATGATTTACCTACATTTGGACGGCC
>CAYYLA010000160.1:0-6964 GCA_964441785.1 uncultured Candidatus Cloacimonadota bacterium
GTGGAAGTTGTCCTATGGCTACGTTAACATTAAAAGCCGGAATCGAACGCGTACTTAAAGAAGAGATTCCTGAAGTTAAGGAAGTTATCTCAGTTTAAACATCATTGTATTTGTTTGATAAGGGGGACAGATGAAATTGATGCATTATACAGAAGTACCTTTAGAAAAGGTAGAGATTGAAGGAGCAAGAGGAGCCAATATTCGTTGGTTAATTTCCGAAAAAGATGGTGCTCCCAATTTTGCAACACGACTGTTTGAGGTAGAACCAAACGGATTCACACCCTACCATTCCCATAGTTGGGAACATGAGAATTTTATCGTTGAAGGTGAAGGTGTATTATCTACAGCAGAAGGTGATAAGCCATTCAAAAAAGGTGATATAATTTACGTTCCTCCAGGAATGAAGCATAATTACAGAAATACCGGAGAAGGGGTACTTAAATTTCTCTGTATGATACCTAATCCGGACAAACCTGCAAAACCAAAAGGCAATGTAAATCCCTTTGCCAGTGGTGTTGCAAATAATTGTTAAGTAATCAGGAGTATAGATGAACAAAGATTTAAAAAAATTTTTCAAAGACCTTGTGTTAGCTCCAAGTCCATCAGGATTTGAACAACCAGCACAGGAAGTTTATAGAAATTTCGTTAAGGATTATGCAGACGAAGTAAAAACAGATGTACATGGTAATGTTATTGCTATGAAAAAAGGAAACGGTAATCTCAAACTTATGGTAGTTGGTCATGCCGATGAGATTGGTCTTATGGTTAACTACATCGATGAAAACGGTTATATCAGATTTCTCCCTATTGGAGGAGTAGATCCTGGTATCCTTCCCGGTTTACGTGTAAAGATTTACAATAAGAAGAAAACCTATGTTGGTGTTATTGGTAAAAAACCAATCCATCTTTTAAAACCGGAAGAGCGTGGTAAAGCTCCAAAAATGGATGATCTCTGGGTTGATTTTGGTGCAAAGGATAAGAAAGATGCTGAGAAAAAGGTATCTGTTGGTGATCCAATAACCTTCTATCCTGGTATGGAAATGCTTAATTCCGATTTTGTTACAACAAAAGCAACAGATAATAAAGCTGGCGTATTTATTGCAGGTGCGTTATTAAAAGAGTTAGCAGAGCAGAAAATTGACTGCAATCTCTACTCTGTTTCTTCTGTTCAAGAAGAGATTGGATTACGAGGAGCAACCACAAGTGCATTTGGAATTGATCCAGATGTTGGAATCGCTATTGATGTTACCCATGCAACAGATTATCCATTTATGAATAAGGCTATTCTTGGTGATGTAGCGTTGGGTAAAGGTCCAGCATTATCTGTAGGTGCAAATATTAATCCTAAGGTATTTGAACTGCTTAAAGAAGCTGGTGATAACGCTGGTGTAAAATATCAGATTGAAGCAGCTCCAAGAGGTACAGGAACAGATGCTAATGCTATCCAAACTACAAGAGCTGGTGTTGCTGCGGGTCTTATCAGTATTCCAAACAGATACATGCACACTCCATCCGAAATGATCTCTTTTAAAGATCTGGAAAGCTCAGTAAAAATGCTGGTTGAGTTTGCAAAACTAATCAATGATGAAACAGATTTCATCCCTTCTGTTTAATCACAAATAATACATTATCTACAGGTAGGAGATTTCTCTTCTACCTGTATTTTTTTATGAGGTTATAAATATGTTACATAGTTTATTAAGTGGTTGGGCGCTTGGATTGGCCACTGGGACAACCTGTCTTGGCACCTGCGCACCAATCTATATACCATATCTGATTGCTGAAAAACGTACCGGTAAACAGAGTTTCCTGATTGTATTACAGATTACAATTGGTCGCTTTATCTCATATATCACTTTTGGAGCTGTATTTGGCTTTGTGGGAACAAAAATACCGATAGCCTCAAGAGAGGTGTTTACAGCTATTGCCTACATTCTACTTTCTATATATCTCGTTGCAAGTGTATTCAGAATTCGTCGACATTCCAAGAATTGCAGAAATACCCGACTCATGAATCTGACAAAGAGTCCATTTCTCCTTGGAATCCTTACTGGTATAAGTTTTTGTCCTGCTTTTCTGATAGCTATCTCAAATGCTATTGATATAAGCGGAGCAGGTGCAGGGATGACACTTTTCGCAGGTTTCTTCCTGGGTACAAGCGTATTTGTGTTACCAATAACATTTCTAGGTGCGCTTTCCAATATGGATAAGATAAGAAAGATTGCGCAGGTATCTGCAATTATTATAGCTGCTTATTTCATCTATAAGGGTGGAAATTCTTTATTCCAATATTTTCAATATAATTCACAGCAGACCGAGCGAAGTGAAACAAGTACAGCCGAACCTTTTTTATCCACTTCTGAGGTTTATATCTTAACTGACACAGATGAGGAACAATGGCTGCCATTGATGGATATTATGGAGACAGACTCCATTAGCACATTTATAATTTCTTTAGATGATTTTTCCAAAATCCCCCAGACTGCTTCTATTGTCTCTACAATTGAAGAGGCTTCGACAGTCCCTGATGATGCTGGTTTTAAAGTGATAAAGATTAATCTCGAGAATTTCAGGACAAAAGAAGATTTTCAAAAATTGACAAAATTTATGTCTGATGTCTATTTCCGTTTCGAATCGGAAAAGGGTTATTCTTTTAAGATAGAGGAACCACCCGGAGGAATTGTAAATAAGAAATAGAAGGTGAGCTAAATGATAGAAGTAAAAGGGTTAACGAAGATATTCAACGCAAATTCAAATAGCGAAAAATGGGCGGTAAATGATTTGAGTTTTACTGCATCAAAAGGTGAAATTGTTGTTCTGCTTGGTGTTAATGGTGCTGGTAAAACAACAACCATGCGGATGTTATCTACTGTTTTGAATCCAACCTCAGGATCAGCAAGCATCGAAGGATACGATCTGTTTAAGGATGCACAAGATGTTCGATCTAATCTTGGATTCCTTTCTGGTGATACCGGTCTTTATGGCCGTTTAACTGCCAGAGAAACCATTACCTATTTTGGTAGACTTTACGATGTTCCTGACGCGATTATTGCACAGAGAATTGAAGAGATTGCTTCACTACTGTCAATGGAGGATTTTCTTGATAAAAAAATAGATAAACTTTCAACCGGGATGAAGCAGACAGTCTCCATTGCTCGATCAATCATCCAAGATACACCGGTAATGATATTTGATGAACCGACACCCGGCCTGGATATCCTGACAGCTCGTAATATCGTATCCTTTATCAATGATTGTCGCGAGCAGGGTAAATGTGTGTTGTTTTCGACCCATATCATGCGTGAAGCAGAGAGAATTGCCGATAAAATAGTAATGATCCACGAAGGTAAATTACTTGCTGAAGGAACCTGGCAGGAGTTTCAGGAAATCTCCGGATTCCACGATCTTGATGACATTTTTGTGTTTTTTGTCGAACGCAATAAAGAGCAAACAGAATCCAACCTAGAGGTGATGCAATGAATCTGAAAAAAGTGTTAACTATTTACAAGAAAGAGATGCTCGATCTACTTAGAGATCGTCGTACCATTATTGCTTCTATCGTTATCCCAATTGTGCTCTATCCTCTTATAATGATAGGTTTTACCTCGCTGGCAAGTCGACAGGAGATCAAATTGGAAGAGCAGAAATCAATTATTTATATCGATAATCAATCATCCGATATGATGATTTCTACCATTATTGATCAGATACAGGATAACGAGAAAATGAGTGTGATAAGTATCGATAAATATTCATCCAACATGCTTAAGGATGATATGATACAAGCTGAGGTAATCATTACCGACACAACAACGGTAACAGGCTATAAGCAATTTAACATCCAAATAAGCTATAACAAGGCTACCGATAAAGGAGATAAAGCTTTCAGTCGATTACGAACGTTGTTTATCGGATTTGAGAAGGAACTTGCATCAGCCAAATTGGATGAATTGAAGATTGATTCGAAGATTATGGATATCATAAATATCAAAGAAAACAACATAGCTCCGCCGGAAGAGATGCTTGGATTTGTGGTGGGGAAGATCTTGCCCTACATGCTCATTATAATAACGTTGAGTAGTGGAGCCGTAGTTGCTTCTGATCTTGTTGCCGGTGAAAAAGAGCGCGGAACACTAGAAACAATTCTGGTTAGTGCGGCATCACGTCTCGAGCTCGTTCTTGGGAAATACCTCACCATCGTTACATTTTCGTTGGTAACAGTGTTGCTCAATCTTTTCAGTATGTATTTTTCATTTCAGCATATCATATCTCAAACCGGTTTGGATACTACCAACATGCAACTTCCGCTGGCAAATTTCGGTTTGATTCTTTTAGCCATGTTACCTTTGATAACGCTATTGTCGGCAATATTACTCTCTATTTCAACCTTTGCCAGAAATATCAAGGAAGCGCAATCCTATCACATGCCCATTGTGTTTGGTGGGATGATTCTGGCCATGATGAGCATGTTGCCTGGCTTTGAACTAACCTATGGTTTTGCTTTGATCCCCATTATGAATTTCTCCCTTCTTTTTAAGGAAATCATGATGAATAATTACGATCCTATCTCCTTTATTCTTGTGGTTGGATCAACCTTGATACTCGATATTGTTGCAATTATTGTTTCAATTAAATTATTTAATAATGAATCTGTTCTTTTTAGGACAGAAGAAGAAAAATCCTTGAAGTTCTGGGGTAAAAACAGGGGAAACATCTTCTCACCACAGTTTGTGATGCTCTTTTTTGTTGTTATCCTGGTTGTCTTTTTCTACCTTGGGGGTAGTTGGCAAAAAGCTGATCTTTTACCAGGTTTGCTGAAAACACAGTTTCTTATTATTGCATTACCGGTAATTCTGCTTCTGAGAGCATCGAAATCCAATATTGCGGATGTTCTCAGTTTAAAAAAGACCAAAGCTGTGAATTTTCTGCTGGTTCTTATCGCTTCGATCCCATTGATAATTATTGCCTCGCTTATTGGACAGATAATTAATCTAATTTTCCCTTTCTCGGAATCCTATCTTAATGCGTTACAAAAGATTGTCACACCGGATAGTTCAGGTATTTATTTTCTGTTCTTTGTGGTTGGAATTACACCCGGTATCTGCGAAGAGATTCTCTGTCGCGGTTATATTCTGGGAGCATTTAAGTCTCGAGGATTCTGGACGCCCATAATCGTATCCGCAATGCTCTTTGCCATCCTACACCTTGATCCTTTCCGCTTTATTCCCGTAGCTGTTCTGGGTATGTATCTTGGCTATCTGGTGGTTAGATCAGGCTCGATCTTCGTTTCGATGTTTGCTCACATGCTTAATAATAGCCTCGCCATTGCTTTATCAAATTATGGTGATAAACTCCCCTGGTTGGATAACGTTATCGTTGATGGACAGATACCTTTCTGGCTCGGTATTCCGGCCCTTGTTATTATTGCTGGGGTTATTATGTATTTTGAGAAAATTAATAAAAATGTGATAGAGGTTTAGCCATGTGTGGAATAGTTGGATATATTGGAAAACGAAACGCTGTCCCAATTACTCTGGAAGGATTGAAACGATTGGAATATCGTGGCTATGATAGCTCTGGAATTGCCATTTTAAATGAAAAAGGAACATTGAAAATATTCAAAGAGAAGGGTAAAATTGTTGATCTGGAACGTTCACTTCCTGCACCTGATGAGATTGCCGGACAAGTGGTTATTGGTCATACAAGATGGGCAACCCATGGTGAACCTAATGCCGTAAATGCACATCCGCACACCTGCTGTGATGAAAGAATTGCAATGGTTCATAATGGAATTATTGAGAATTATAAAACCCTCAAAACAAAACTGGAACAAGAAGGTCATACATTTAAAAGTGATACTGATACAGAAGTCCTGGCGCATCTGATTGGACATTTTCATAAAGAAAACAGTGATCTTACAAAAGCTGTAAACAGAGCATTAAAGCTGGTTGAAGGGACCTATGGTATCGCTGTTGTTTCCCATAAGGATCCCGGAAAAATTGTTGCTGCTCGTAAGGGTAGTCCTTTGATCCTGGGGATTGGTAAAGAGGAATTTTTTGTTACCTCCGATGTTAGTGCAATTATCATTCATACAAAAAGTGTGATCTATATTCAGGATAATGAGATTGTTACCATTAATAAAGATGATTTTGAAATTACAACCCTCGAAAACGAGGTCGTAGATGCCAAAATATCTACTGTGGATTGGGATGTCTCTTCTCTGGATAAAGGTGAATTTAAACATTTTATGTTAAAAGAGATTTTTGAACAACCTGTTTCAATTGAGAATGCTTTCAGAGGTAGAATTGTTGATAAGTTATCTACAGTCAGGCTTGGTGGTCTGAATCTGTCTGGAGAAGAACTTCGGAGAGTAAAGAAGGTTCAGATTATTGCCTGCGGTACCTCCTGGCATTCAGGTATGATAGGTAAGTATATTATTGAATCACTTGCCCGTGTCCCAGTAGAGGTTGAATATGCCAGTGAATTCCGTTATCGAAATCCCATTATTCCTAGTTCTACTATGGTTCTTGTTATCAGTCAATCTGGTGAAACAGCAGACACTCTAGCTGCATTAAGAGAAGCTCAAGCCAGAGGAGCAAAGGTGTTTGGTATAACCAATGTGATTGGCAGTACAATTGCACGTGAATCCAATGGTGGGGTCTATATCCATGCTGGAACAGAAATCGGTGTTGCCTCAACTAAGGCTTTTACCTCTCAAGTAACCGTTCTCACACTCCTGGCTGTGTTGCTTGGCCGCATGCGTCATCTCTCTCCAACCTTTGGTGCTGGATTTATTCAGGAAATTCATCAAATCCCTGGTAAAATTAACACCATCCTAGAACAAAATGATAAGATCAGGGATATATCAAAGAGTATTGTTGATTCAACAAACGCACTTTATCTTGGACGTGGCAAACACAACCTATAAGGAGGCTCTTATGAGAAGGAAGAACAAGGGATTCTC
>CAYYLA010000161.1:0-4173 GCA_964441785.1 uncultured Candidatus Cloacimonadota bacterium
ATCCTCTTTGTTAATGTTAATTTCAACAATGAGATCACCATTATCTCGCTTATAATCTATACCTTTTATAACCTTATTTCCTTTGATCACTTCATTTGTGGGTAAAGTGCCATTGATGGATTCATGTATAATGATATTCAGGTTAGATGTTTCTTCTTTTATCATATACTGTGGTTTATCCTGAAATACCAAAACAATACGTTCAACATAATCATAATTTTGGTGGTATAGCTCTTTAAATTGGGCTGATAAAAAAGAGCTGAAAACTATTAAAATAAATAAACAGAGAAAGGTTCTTTTCATTAAAGCCTCCGAAATATGCTTTTTTTTACAAAGCATTTATCATAATTATAATTACTCCGAAATTTGTCAATCTCGGTTTAGAATAATCATTGTTTTAATCTTATTCTGTTGCGAGCCTGTTTTAGGTTCTTTTGAATTGCGATGTTTTCCGGTGCAAATTTCAGTGCTTGTGTAAACAATTGATGGGCTCGTACAAATTCCTTTTTCTTAAGAAGCAGAGATCCTAGATTGGATAAAATAGTGGGATTATCCGGGTCGATCTGCTTTGCTTTTTCAAATAATTCTTCTGCCACGGGAAATTGTTTTGTATCGATTGCTCTTAATCCGTCAAAAATTAATTCACGTGATAAAACATAATGCTCACGCAGTATGGGGTCTTCTGCACGTTTTAGATAATCTCTGTAACTTTGTTTATCAGGTTTTGCTTTTGATAATGATGCAAACAATTTTAAAGCATCATCCCATTTGCGAAGCATCATTAAACAATCACCGTAGCTTAGTGTGGTTATCTCATTCTCAGGATAAGAGTTATAGAGATCCGCGAGGTATGTTTCTGCTTCTTCAAATCGGTGCAGTGCTATAAGGGCAATAGCAAAGTTGAATCTATCAGCAGGTTCATCAGAGAGCATAAGGGCTCTCTCAAAATAGAGAAGAGCCCTTTCTGCATTACCTTTTGATAGAAATTTCTGTCCTCTTATTCTGAGTTTCTCAGTTTTGACAGATTGTTCCATATTTATCTCATTTCTATTGCATTTTTTGGACAAGCATCGAAGCAGATTTCACAACCGATACATTTCTCAGGATCAACTTTGTGCACTTGTTTAACTGCTCCCTCTATTGCATCAACAGGGCATTTTTTTGCACAGATTGTACATCCGATACATTTGTCTTCGATAACAACTGCTTTTTTACGCTTATCTTTTTTTAGATCAACAATTGCCTTGGTTGGGCATGCTAAAGCACATTGACCACAGCTGATACATTTCTCGTAATCGATAACAGCTAGGTTATCTTGCATAGAGATAGCATCCACAGGGCATTTTTTAACGCAGAGACCGCATCCGATGCAAGCAGTACTGTTACCGCAGCGTTTTTTTGCTTCTGCACCCTTATCGTGTGACGTACAAAGAATATGAACCTGTTTGCTTATTGGTACAAGTTCAATAAGATTGCGAGGACATGCTTTAACACAAGCGCCACAACCGGTACACTTTTCCGGATCAACAATACGCATGCCATTTTCATCCAGATGGATAGCATCAAAATTACACGCTTCAATACAATCATTCTGGAACACGCAACCATAATTACAAAGGTTAGGTCCGTTACTAACCAGAACAGCGGCTTTACAGGTATTTATACCTTCGTAGTTATATCGCAATGCTGTGTTGTTATTACCACCGCTTTGACAGTGAATAACGGCGATACTTCTCTCTTTAGCAGTAGCTTTCAAACCCATTATTTCAGCGATTTTCTTTGCTACTTCATTACCGCCGGGGGCACATTTATTAATCTCTTCTTTTCCACTTGCTACAGCTTCGGCGTAAGCAAAACATCCAGGATGTCCACAGGCACCGCAATTTGCACCAGGAAGAATTTCATTAATCTGTTCGATTTTTGGATCAATTTCAACGTGGAATTTCTTTGACGCGAAAGCCAAGCCAATTCCATATAATAAGCCTAAGGCTCCTAAAACTAATATTGCATATAGAACCATATTACTCTCCTATATCTTTAAACCTGAGAATCCCAGAAATGCAAGAGCCATACACCCAGCAACAATCATTGCAATTGGCATACCACGCATAGCTTTGGGAACTTCAGCTTTTTCCAAACGTTCTCTGATTCCGGCCATCAGGACAAGAACCAAAGTGAAACCAACACCGGCGAAAAGACCGTTGAGTATTGATTCTATGAAATTAAGTTCATCATTAATATTAAGGATTGCGACACCCAAAACAGCACAGTTTGTTGTGATTAAAGGAAGAAACACACCAAGCGCTTTATAGAGAGCGGGGGCGGTTTTCTGAATAAGCATCTCAACCAGCTGAACCAGCGAAGCAATGGTTAAAATAAAGGCAATTGTCTGTAGAAACTCCAGTCCCAACGGTACAAGAAGGTAATTTTGAATCAACCAGGTAAAGGTAGAAGCCATGGTCATAACAAAAATCACAGCCATACCCATACCAAGGGCGGAATCAAGTTTCTTGGACACACCGATATAGGGGCATAAACCCAGGAAACGGGAGAGAACAAAGTTCTGAACAAATATGGCTGAGATTGCCATTGCGAATACTTTAGCTATAAATTCCATCTCTCATCTCCTATTTCGTTTTCTTCAAATTCATTAAACCCATAAGAAGTCCCATTACCAGGAATGCACCTGGAGCCAGGATAGCTACCAATACGGGTTTATAAGATAAAGGCATTACCTGATATCCGAGGAACTGACCTGCTCCCAATATCTCGCGGATGCCACCAATAACAACTAACGCCAATGTGAAGCCTAAGCCCATTCCTAAACCATCCAGGATGGAACTGAAGACGTTATTCTTGCTGGCAAAGGCTTCTGCTCGTCCAAGAATAATACAGTTAACCACGATCAATGGAATAAATAGTCCCAGGTTCTTATGGATGGCAGGTGTGTAAGCATTCATTACCATATCAACGATAGTAACAAAGGATGCTATCACAACTATATATGCGGGGATACGGATTTTACTAGGGATAAAATTCTTTATCATAGAAACGATAATATTAGAGAAAACCAGAACGAATGTTGCAGCTAAACCCATGCCGATAGCATTCTGAACAGAGGATGTAACCGCAAGAGTAGGGCAGAGGCCAAGAGCCATAACGAATACAGGATTCTCTTTTACTAATCCTTTGGAAAATTCTTTCATCGCACTCATTATTCAACCTCCTCTCTTTCAGTTACAATAGCAGAAAGTGATTCAATACCGGTTTTAATTGAATTTGTAACTGTTCTCGTTGTGATTGTTGCTCCTGTGATGCTTTCAACTTCACCACCATCTTTATCAACCTTCAGCTGATTAACAGATAGATCATTGAATTTTTCCTGGAATTCAGGTTTCACAGAGTTAGCACCAAGACCGGGTGTTTCTGATTGAGCAATGATTTTAATCTTATTAATGGTCATATCCTTGTTCAGGCCGACCATGGTTTTAACATCACTACTGTAACCGTATTGCACAGCGAGGAATGTATATCCAACCAGATTTCCTTCTTTATCAAAGGCTTTAAAAGCTGGTTCTTCGTTGATAACAGCAATAGAATCAAAGGTTGTAGCAGATTTAAGAACTTCCTTCCGGGCCAGTTCTTTTTCCAATCTGGCATTTTCACTGATAATGGGTGATGTAAAACTGTTAATGGTAGCCAGAATACCACTGGCAATAGCAGTAATTAATAATAAAACAAAACCGAGTTTTAAGAAATAATTCATTATTTTACCCCCCCAAATGCTTTAGGAACGGTAAATCTATCGATAAGTGGTACAACAATATTCATAAGAAGAATAGAGTATGAAACACCTTCGGGATAGCCACCTACCAGTCTGATTACTACCGTGATAACACCGCATCCAATACCGAAATAAATTCGGCCGGTTTTAGTTACAGGCGAGGTAACCATATCGGTTGCCATAAAAAAAGCTCCCAGAATCAAGCCACCGGAGAAGATGTGGAAAACTGGTAATAATATTGATGCTGAGAACAGACCATTAATACCACCAAAGATATAGGTTAAAACGAAAACTGTAGCTATATAACTAACAGGGATTCTCCATTCAATAATATGTTTCCAGGCTAAATAAGCAGCACCAAGCAGCAGCATGGCAGCGGAAACCTCTCC
>CAYYLA010000161.1:4183-6861 GCA_964441785.1 uncultured Candidatus Cloacimonadota bacterium
ACATCCACCGATATTTCCCCAGAAGAGATCGGTAATGGGTTCCATGCTGGCCAGTTTATTCATAACATTCTCTGCCAGATCAGCACTGATAAGATTGGAATCTCTTAATGCTTTTGCTGCACCAAGTGGTGTAGCTGATGTAATAGCTGATGGCACATTGGCTGGTAATGCTTTCAATCCATTGATTGATGCATCAAAAATACCCTTAACTGGCTCTGTTGGAGTCCAACCTGCAGTTGTTAATGTAGGCCAGGAAGCAACAAGAAATGCTCTTCCCAGCAATGCAGGATTCATTGGGTTATGGCCCAAACCACCAAAGACCTGTTTACCAATACCAATAGCAAATACCGATCCCACAACTGGTATCCACCAGGGGGATGCAACGTTTATATTAAAGGCTACAAGCATTCCCGTTACAACTGCACTTCCATCGGTGACAGAAATGGGGACTTTTCGAATAGCCTGGATAGCCGCCTCTGTAACAACAGCAGCAAGAACACCGTAAATGGTAAGATACAAAGCATTTATTCCAAAAAAGAAAACTGAAGCTATCAATGCCGGAACTAATGCCAGTGCAACCTGCCACATTACAGATGCTACTGAAATCTTCTGTTTAACATGAGGAGCTGCCGAAACAGCATAAACTTCACTCATATATCCTCCAAATTTATCATATTAATTTTTTGCTCGCATTTCATTTACTTTAAGCTTTCCAATATCGATCCACTGAATCAGCTTAATATGGGATGGACAGACGTATGCACAACTTCCACATTTCATGCAGTCCATTACACCATAACGCTCGGCTGCTTCAAAATCATTGTAACGTACACTGTTTGCTATTAAGCTTGGTACAAGATTAAGTGGGCAGATATCAACACAACGACCACAACGCAGGCAGGTGCTCTCTTCATTTTTATGAGCTTCCTTTTCGTCCAGAATCAACAATCCTGATGAACCTTTTGTCATCGGTGTGTCCAATGTCGGTATGGCGAATCCCATCATTGGGCCACCGGAAACAACCTTGCCAATGGCTTCGGTTGTGCCTTCACAATGGTCTAATAAGGTTGAATAAAGCGTGCCAATTCGAGCTTGAAGATTGGATGGTTTCTTAACGATTCGTCCGGTAACGGTGATTACACGATCGATTAAGGGTTTCCCAAATCTTATCGCATCATAGATTGCAATTGCAGTTCCCACATTTTGGACTACAACGCCAATATCCATGGGTAATCCGCCTTTATTGGGGACCTTACGTTTTGTGGCAGCATAAATTAATTGTTTTTCTGCACCTTGAGGATACTTGATTTTCAAACCTGCAACAGAGAGGTTTGATTCATTTTTTACTAATTCTTTCATCGCCGCAATTGCATCTGGTTTATTGGCTTCGATTCCAATAACACCTTTTTTTGCATTGCAGACTTTCATAATAATTTTAAGACCTTCGATGATCTGCTCACCCTGCTCCAGCATGATTCTGTAATCAGCTGTCAGATAAGGTTCGCATTCAACCCCATTTAAAACAACTGTATCGATTGGTTTATCTGCAGGAGGAGAAAGTTTAACATGTGTAGGGAATCCTGCCCCACCCATACCACAGATACCTGCAGCCGAAATTTTTGCTTTGATCTCATCAACTGATAATGATGCAAAATCTTCTCTCTCTTCTAATTCAATCCATTCATCATTACCATCTCCGGTTATCTCGATTGCCATTTGCATCGTCCCTGTAGGATGAGGATATTTAGCAATCTTAGTAATCTTTCCAGATATTGATGCATGCATTGGAATTGAAACAAATCCACCTGCTTCAGCAATAACCTGACCTGTC
Source organism: uncultured Candidatus Cloacimonadota bacterium (assembly GCA_964441785.1). Classification (GTDB taxonomy): domain Bacteria; phylum Cloacimonadota; class Cloacimonadia; order Cloacimonadales; family TCS61; genus CAYYLA01. The sequence continues at coordinate 6,015 of CAYYLA010000161.1, forward strand.
TTAACCAGATCACCAACCTTCACAATTGGTTTTGCCGGAGCTCCAATATGTTGTGATAAAGGAATTATTACTTTTTCCGGTACCGGCATGGTCTCAATTGCACTGGCTTTAGAGTATTTCTTTGAACCAGGAGGATGCACCCCTCCGGGGAATGTCTTTAAACCCATACTTGCTCCCTTCTTATTAATATATGATTTACATACTATTTTTGATTTACCAGAATTTTAATGTTTTTATATAAAGCAAGTTATTTCTATAATATTTCATTTGATAAAAGATAGATATTTATTTATAGACAAAAAACTTGGACATAAAGAAGTTACCTCCTTAAGGATCAAAAAATAATATGAAATTAAATGATCAAGAAAAGAGAACCTTTATTCTGCTACTGATAGCGGGTTTTTTCAACGGTTTTGTCTTCAGTGGTTTTCAGGTTCAGGATATAATCGCTAAAAAAGCATTAGAGGCTTTTGACTGGCAGATTGCAATTCTGGCAATGCTGTGGCCAATCTCTAATCTTTTTTCCATCTGGTGGGGAAAGGTGCTTGAAAATACCAACTCCCTCTCTAAATATTATATCCTGACAGCATTAGTTGGTCGATTACCGCTGCTCTTAATGATGCTGGTTATAGATTTTTATCAATATCTGGTGCTGGTTATCCTGATGTTCTCTTTCAATGCTTTGATCAGTCCTGCTCAGAACACTATCTTCCAGCATAATTTTCGCAGGGAGAATCGGGGTGTAGCTTTTGGTTATATTAATAGCTTAAAAACATTTGTAATGGTTACATTCAGTTTTATTGCGGGTCGATTGCTGGATTTTAATGAGAGCTGGTTCAGATATGTC
>CAYYLA010000162.1:0-6857 GCA_964441785.1 uncultured Candidatus Cloacimonadota bacterium
CCTTAACAGCTCCTCCACTACCACCATAGGCATTGTTATAATAATTGTAAGATGAATGAGCATAATTACCATTAAATGTGCAATCAACAAATTCGGGATAAGCAAACTGGGCTATTTTTACGCCACCACCACCATTGTAATAACTTTCATTACTATCGACAATACACTCTTCAAACAAAGCAGATCCCCAACCTCCAATCTTAATGGCACCTGCTGAATGTTGTGAAACATTATGTTTGAATTCACAACCTACAAACAATGGATCATTATCACCACCGATCTGAAGAGCACCACCCCCACCGCCATAACCATAATAATAAATATCATCGTCAACAGCTTCCTTATAATAGAAATTACAATTTTCAAAGAATGGATTATTATAACCGCAGGCAATACTAACAGCTCCCCCGTTCCAGGCAGAGTTGTATTCAAAATCAGTATTTGTTATATAAGGACCAGCCATGCCAAATTCACGATTATCACCGGCCATTTCTGTTGAAATGTTTTCTTCTTTACCAAATTCATAATATCCTTCATCAAAATCTTTGATAAAGATAGCACCACCCCAGGTAGATTTGTTATCTACAAAAGAACAGTTATCTACAGTAAAATTGATGAAATCATAAGCGTAAATAGCTCCCCCAAAATATTTCATTTCATCTACTTGTTGATAACGTACAGAGATAAAATCGACATCGTCTTCTGAATCTTGTAGTGTTGGTCGTTCTATACCAGTACTTTCATAATAGCGATTCCAGTAATTCGAGATATATTCCTCATCATATTTTCTACCCCGCTCAAATTTACAGTAAGCGAAACTGGAAGCATTAGTAGAGTCTGTTTGATCGAAGACGATACCATTCCAACCCCAGAGGGTATCCTGGGCAGTAAAGATAATACTATCTATCGCTGTACCTTCAGCTATAATAGAACCATCTACATAGAGACCATAATTTTCCAGAACATCCATTTCCTGCTCCCACCAGGGCCAGGTATCTTCAGGTTCAGGATCAATTTCAGATTCAGATGAATCAGGACTCATAAACATAACAGTAGTACCCGGACAGAACGTTACAGTTACAGTATCCGGAATCCACACATTGCAAAGCACAAAAATGGAATCATAACAGAGAGTTATATCATCCAGGATAACCGGTTCATCCATATAATAATGTGTGGTTGGATCACCCTGGTATTCGTACGCACCTATATCAATTCTATCAATTAATCCATCGTAGACACGTGGATTACCAGCCAGGTCTAAAGATGGTATTTCCAAATCAGTTGTATCCGGTGACCCTGTATTCAAACAAGAAGAAAGTGCTGTTAATGTAAAATCTCCATTGGTTGAATCAGCAAACACAGGATCTGCATCTAAAATAGCAAAATCTCTTTCATAATCTTCGTCCCAATCGAATTCATCAGAACCACCCTGAACACAGCAGAATTCAAACTCTACTTCAGTATCTTCTTCCCAGTCTTCTATATAGACTTGAGCACCAGCTGTATCTGCAACATTACCCCAAATGATAGTATTCAAGAACTCAGGATCTTCTTCATATAGCCAAACTCCACCACCGTAACGATGAGATCTATTATTCACAATTGTACAGTTTGTAATATCTGCATCTCCATTATAAATAAAATTAATCGCACCACCATCTTCATCTGCAATATTTCCGGCAATTAACAGGTTGCATAGTTCGACATTTTCAAACTCATCAACAAATATTGCACCCCCGTCATCTACACTGTAGTTGTTAATAAATGTTGAGTTTATGACACCAAGAGAATCACCATAAGAAGCCCATAGCGCTCCTCCGTCACCATATTCGATTTCCCGGTTTTCTTCATCTTCATAAGGTATGTTGTAGTTTCCTTCAAAGTGTGAGTTTCTGATATCTGCGGCCATACAATATTCATCAATATTTATTCCACCACCATCATCATGACAGAAGTTTTCAACAATCTGGCATCTATCAACAATTATAGAATCCACTCCATAAAAGAAGACACCACCGCCGTCATCAATTGCTTCATTTGACTGGAATAAGCAATCTTCAATTAGCAATAGACTGTCTATACCTGAAAAACTAGCACCGCCACCATCATCGGATGAATAATTGCCAATAAACTCAGAATTAGTTACAGAGGCAAAATTTGTGTAATCCATATTTAGTCCGCCGCCATCAAAAGAACCTCTAAATTCCCCTTCATAAAAAGGTACAGATCTGTTGTTTTCAAATAAACAGCTGTCAATAATTGCCATCCAAGCATCATCGATACATACACCAGATCCATCACCACCAGACGTATTATTGATGAAATCAGTTTTCCCTAAATAAACATTTCCATACCATGGTTCGCTTCTGAGAGGTAATCCCCCCCCCTGCTTATAACTAAATCCGCCACCATCATTAAGCATGGCATTATTATTGGCAAATATACAGTCGTATACATATACGCTATGTCCTACCATATCTTGAGAAACATGAAGCCCACCACCAATTCTGGCAGCATAGTTATTGCTGATGTTACAGTTAATTATTGCTGTTTCCCCATAACTTCTATTGTTTCGGTAAAATCCATTTTCCAAAAGCCAGGTCATCCAGTATTCTATCATTATATCGAAGGTTAAGCCTGATTCATAGAATTGTTTCAGCAGGATACCACCACCTGCTCCACCCCAGAAAGTAGAATCACCGTAATCATAATAGGCGTCATAATCAAAAATACCGGTAGCTACATTATTCTGAATTTCACAATTCACAATTAAGAGTAGTGTTTCCTCATCTCTATAAACATCGTTTGCGTATGGTCCTTCATAGAGACAACTTGTAATACCACCCCCCATTTGGGCATTATTATCTGAAATCGAACCACCCAAAATACTCATGTAACCTTCATTATAGATTCCGCCACCAATACCAATATAATATTCAACAGAATCTCGAACTATCATTTCCGGATCAAATTTGTAAGACATCGTTTCATTGTAATCGATAGTATTATTTTCGAGATAAGATAAATTGAATCCTAAGGTTGCCAATCCGGCACCGAAAAGAGCATGGTTACCTTCGACGATATTATCAGTCATTGTGAAAGAAATTGGCATAAATCCAACCTCTTCTTCTAAAGCTGTTGTATCTATGGTTGCCGCAATCTGACAAATACCACCGCCAAATCCGGAAGCAGGGAAATAATTAGAATCCCTGTTCTCACCACTTCTAAAGCCAAAATAAAAATCCTCGTCAAACATAATTGAAGATGTATCTGCAATAGAAGTTATGTTTCCCGAAATCAGATTAGAAGTGATTATTGGGCTTGTATCAAGAGAGAAAATCCCTCCGCCCATACCAACAGCATAATTCGAATATTCAAAGATTCTATCATCACCGTCATCTCTTCTAAACAAAATATCTGGTGGAGAAATTTCAACCAGATTATTTACGATTTCATTATCATGAACTATGGGATTACATGAAGGTAAGTTCCTTCCTCCAGGAATAAACCAGAAGTCCTCTCTATATCCTCTAAGGTGGATACCACCTCCACAACCCAAAGCAATACGGTTAGAATAGGAATCCCCCTCACCAAAATAGAAGGATTCTTCCATATATCCAAAAGTGTGATTACTCTCTATAGTGTTACCTTCGATGTTTACATTCAAATATGATGCAAAAATACCACCACCACCAAAGGATAAGAGATTTGTATAATAACGGGAATTATTTAAACGTTCGAGTTTTTCACCCAAACCATAAACCCAACGTTTCACACGGCTATTAAAAGGGACACTCACTTTATTGAAGGACGTTTCAAAATCATACGTATCCCAATCGAGGTTTTCATTGGTTTCTCTACCTGTACCAATTCCGAAGTAATATAAAATTATTGGATGAGATATAGCTACGTTATCATGGACATAATTATTTAGAATTTGATAGGGATATTCCTCTGCTTCGAAATCTCTGGCAAACATCCCTTCCATGAAAAATTCAAGATCCATAAGATGGATACCACCTCCGGATATCATAGCATAATTATTATAGATTTCGTTGTTCTCTATTGTTGTTATTCCATTTTCTCTTAACGGTGGAATTGGTGATTCTTCCACTGTCACAGTGGTATCTTCAATGGCAATACCCCCGCCAATAAAGGCAAAATTCTCGAAAATAACATTATTATTTATATAGATTTCGGCGTTATCAAAAGCAGTAATACCACCTCCTAAAAAACCCATATTATGATGAATTGAACAATTCTCAATGGATAATCCGGCATAAGCATAATTAGTTATTGCTCCTCCAGAGAATCCTGTATTTCTCCTAAAAAAACCATCCTCAGATTCTGTATAACGAATCTCACAATTATTTAATATAGAGGAAATACCCGTTTCATTGCTCTCGTAGTACCCATCAAAGATAATTCCCGACCAGGTATGCATTGAGTCGACAGCTGTCATGGTTATCGGTTCTCCTCCTACGGCATCAGCTACAAGAGAGCCAATAACATAGATACCATAACCACCTTCACGATAAGGTGTATCCCATCGTTCATCATCCCTCGTAATATATTGGAAGGGTTGGAATTCCATGTATGTACCTGCACAGATAGTTAATGAAACAGTATCAGGTACAACAATATCTGAATAAATAAAAACAGAATCCGCGCAAAGAGAGTAATTTTCAAGACCATAATCTGCCAGCATCCCATCAAAAACATACTGTTCAATTGGATTACCCTGATATTCAACAGCACCCATATCTACACGTTTAAAGTAACCGTCATAGATCCTGGAATTATCGGCTATATCAAGGTCTTCCTCTACTCCAAGTGTAAGAAGTATCATGTTTAATCCTGTATTAACACAAGGAGAGGTTGCAGAAAGCTCATAGTTATCATAGCGTACTGTATTATCAAATTCTGGCTCAAATCCAATCACAGTTGAATGATTAATATAAGTTGAGACAAATGATGAGTCCGGATTGAGTGTGATACCTAAGATTGAATCTTCAATAGCACAATTATAGAAAGATGGATTACAGTTATCTTCCCAGATAAAGCCTTGTTCCTCAACACCATCAGAAACATTATTCCAGAGAATATTGTTGAACACGGAGGGAGAACAATTCTCTCTCATAAAAAGACCAGCACCAATATTATCAGAGGTATTATCACATATTGTATTGTTAATAATTAATGGACTACAATTGTTTCTCATGTGGATACCACCGCCATGATTTTTAACTGAGTTTCCATAAATCACATTACCAATGATTAATGGCGATGAATTATTTCGACAACTAATAGCAGCTGCATATCTGGCATAGTTGTTTCGGATTATGTTGTTTTTAATAATTGGATTTGAATTGCTACAATAGATTCCAGCACCCCATTGAGCTATACAATTTTCGATTATATTGTTGGCGATCAATACGTTATTATATCCAACAACATATATACCTGCACCATTTTTGTCAGATCTGGCAGGATCATCTGCAGCTTTACCATATTCAAGATGACAATAGACAACTTTTGAAGAATCATTGGAGTTAGCAGGATTTTCAAACCTGAGACCATGCCAGCCACCAGCTTCAAGAAGCAGATCACTGAATCCTGTTGTATCATTAATTGTGAAGTGGATCATTTCTGCTTCTGAACCTTCTGCCAATAATGTACCGTAAACATCAATAGAGTAATAACCCTGGAATTCTACCTTTACACCAGGATTAATCGTCAATGTAGTATCATTGGGAATGATAACGTTACCATCAACAAAAACCGTATCTGCATCCCATAATGTATCAGATAAGAGTGGGCCTGATACTGTTATGTTTGATGCAACAAGCAGGGTAAGTGAAATAAGAAAAATAACCGTAAATAAAGCTTGTTTCATGAGACCTCCTAATTATAATTTAATTTTTCTTCAACTTAATCTATCTTTTTTCAAAGCTTACATCTTCGAAAACATCATTATAACTGTTCCTACAAGCCTCAAGGTGAAATATCTCGATGAATCTTATTCAGTCGGTTTAATTAAGACAATAACATTGATTGTTGTCAAATTTTTTTTAACACAAGCCCACCTCGAGCTAAATCGATATTTTTCAGTCGATTAATGAAATTTTTCATCATACTTATTTTTATAGTATTAAAGTATCATATTTTTCCCTGGAACCAATTTTGCAGTAATTATATTTCTGGCCAACCAGACATTATATGGAATACAAAAAGCAGGAGATAGAATAATGTAACCCTTGAGGAATTAGTAATTAGTAGGTAGTAGGTAGGGATCATTGCTAGAAATTTTGGAGGAGCTTGTTCGGCTTTTGACGGAATTGATAGGAACTTATAGGAAATCGTAGGAATTCATTGTAGATGCAATTTAAAATGTAAAATTGAAAATGGAAAATTAATGCCGGGGTCCTAGAAAAAGTGGACTGGTAAAACTGACATCTAAGGGGTAGTAGGTAGTAGGTAGGGATCGTTATTGAGAATTTTGGAGTAGCTTGTCCGGCTTTTGACGGAATTGATAGGAACTTATAGGAAATCGTAGGAATTCATAGGAATTTTAATTGAAATTTGAATGATAAAGCTGACAACTGACAACCGTAAACTGTCAACCGTTAACCGTATTTTGAGCACAATCCAACCCTTCCAAACCCACAGACCTTAATAACCCTAAATATATATCCCCCTTAATGTTAAGGGGGAACTAAAGGGGGATTAGCTCCCAGTTAATCTATCAATTCCCAAGCAGATAATCTCCAACAGATTTTCTACCCCAACGGGGTTTATATTAGCCTATGGTTGAACCTGTGAAACCATAGGATGTAAAAAACCTAAATATGATA
>CAYYLA010000163.1:0-2936 GCA_964441785.1 uncultured Candidatus Cloacimonadota bacterium
TATCTTCTGTCCATTTATTACAAGTGAACCATATTCATGTACTCGCAATTCACTGAAGATCATATTTTTATTTAACTGAGACACCACCAGAATGATCTCATCAACATCCCTTAGTGAGTCTTTATCTCTGATGGTGAAGCATTCTTCTGCATCGATAATTTGTAATATTGGACCTGTTTTTTGATACCCGAGCATAAAATCCATCTGGTTATATTCAGAACCGATAATTTCACCATTATTCATTATCAGCTTAAATTCAAATGATCCAACCTCATCATTAAATCGCTGTAAATAAAGTTGGTTTGCAGATAGTAATATAGAAATCGATATCAATATCAGTAAACATATTAACTTTTTATCCATCAAATATCTCCTAAAGGGCGTTTGTTTCTGTTTGTTCATTTCCCCAGATGAAATCACCTTCCATAGTTATATATTTCCATTCATTTTCATGATATACAGCTGCTATACCATTATCAAATTCACCACCATAAGAAAATTGAGGAATAATAACAAATTCACCTGCTGCATTAATATACCCATATTTTCCACCTATGGCAACCATCGCTAATCCTTCAGAGAATTTTGATGCGTCTGTAAAAAGATTACGTATTACTAACTCTCCAGAAGTGTTAATGTATCCCCATTTTGAATCCAACTTCACAGCTGCTAACTCATTTGCAAATTCAGTTGCATAATCATAAACTGCTTCAATAACTACTGTTCCGCTTCTGTCTATATACCCATACTTATCATCATCTCTAAAACGGGCTAATCCTTCAGAAAAATTACCAGTATCTTCATTATATTGAGGTTCTATTACAAATTCATTTGTTTTGTCATAGTTGCTGTCAATAAATCCATAAGCCCCATTTTTCCCAACCATAGCAAGGCCATCATGAAAATCGTGCACATAGAGATCCCATTCCTCTTCCAGATTTGGATTAATTGCAAATTTACCAGATGTATCAATAAATCCCCAATTCTCTCCCGTTGATACTGCTGCTAAACCATCAGAAAAGCTTCTTGCTTTCTCAAATTGTGGCTTAATTACGTATTCTCCAGAAAAATCAATATATCCATAAAGCTCTTTAACATCATCTTTTACTAATGCTAATCCTTCATTGAAACTCTCTGCTTTACTAAACCTGGGTATGATTACAATATTTCCTGTTGGATTGATATAGCCAAAACTATCCTCCAGTTTGATTAGAGACATCCCTTCTTTGAAAGGTTCGACATAGTCATAAAGCGGTTTTATCTCAAGTTCACCTTCTGAATCTATAAACCCATATTTGCCATCTATTCTTACTGGATAAAGTGTATTGTTGACAGGTTTTGATTGATCATAAATCACATAACCAATAATCAAAATAATTAATATAACACCCAAAATAACAACAAGATTTTTCATTTATTACCTCCCTAGGAATTTCTATTTTATATAAGCAAGTGATGTACCAAACATAAAAAACCCCAATTCATGGGAGTTTTCAATAAGATGAGGTTAAACAGATTTTGTGTTTGTGGATTTTTTTCCACTAAATTGTTGATAATTTGCAACAATTTAATCCTTATAAATAATCGCATATAGAAAAAATAGCTTTGTAAATTATTTATATATATACGCAATATTTTAAAATTTACACCTTCTTACAATTTACCTAAAAGTGAAATGACTTGATATATTTGTTGGAAATTATCAACATCGTAGAAAAAAATTATAAATCCAATGATATAATGAGTTGTCCATAATCTGAACGATAATAAATTGAAAAATCCGCTATAGCCTTAAAGAAAATTAAGATTAGAAATCCCAAGAAAGATCTTTTCGATATGGTTGATACTTTTATGACCATGATACTAAAAAAGTTAGACGAAGAAACTGTATAGAATCTCTCAACTTAGATTATTTTATATTACCCTGAAAACCCCACGATAACGGTGGGGCTTTCAGGCATATTTAAGGTTTATTTCAACAATAATTACATCTTCTATTCCCATCCACCTTCATGGAAAAGCATTTGAATTTCATCTACAGATAAAACTCTATCATAAATCCTTACATCATCTATTTTTCCAGTAAATGGGTATGCATGATTACTTTCAGGTGCATTACCCATATTCCAACCCATATCTTCATCCCAATCATAGGCAGCTGATCCAAAATTCCAGGCTAATTGTACCTATATGATGCCTTTTCTTCAATAACTCGCATTGGTAAACGAACCATTTTGTCTGAAAATCCCGACATATCTGTCTTTATTTTTAAACAATAATTGTTGATCTGAAATGATTTTGCTGCTTTGATTAATGTTTTATAATGGTCTATAATGTAATCGGTTAAAAACACACACCATAAACATATTCTGGTACAAAAAATGCAAAATTTATTGACATCAATATAAATGTATAAGCTTAAGTGTTTTTCGAAGATTATTGATAATGGTCGAAAATCTCCTCAAAGGATAATTGTGAAAGAGAAAATATGTAATTCGAGAAACATAATTGTATTGGCGACAATTCTACTGTTGTATCTATTGATTTTCGATGCTAAGCTTTCAATAATTCACCATACACTCAACCACCGGGAAGATTTTTTTGTAGAAGATGTGGCTCAATATTTTGTAACATCAGAGGATAATATCTTCTACGCACACCAGCAAGAAGGTGATAGAATCAATTTCTATCTTAAAAACACAGGTAGTAACCAATTGCAACAATTAGAGATATTGGGATACTCAATTTACTCTCCCTTTTCTCAGAACTACTTCACTTGTTATTCAGACAATAATAATGATAAGGTTTTCACCCTGGCGACAAAAAACAACAATGATTATTATCTACTGTGCTTTGATATTGCTGAGAAACTCCAACTGGAACGCATAGATTTCCTCTTTACAGGCAGCTACCTGTCAGGAGGCAGAACATATTCG
>CAYYLA010000163.1:2946-6461 GCA_964441785.1 uncultured Candidatus Cloacimonadota bacterium
AAATGACTATTATAAAGAATTCACATCCGAATATGTCTCTTTCAAAAACCTACTATTCAGCTTGGATAAAAACAAGCAAACTGGCAGTGATTCACTATATGTTGCAAAAGAAAAGTCTACCTACAGGATATCCATAAATCCGGATTACTTTAATCAAATCATAGATTATTGCAAGGATTTAGAAAATAATGATCAATCACTTGATCCAATGATGAAATCCATCCAATCCAAAACAGGAACAACAATATCTAAGCAGGAATTTATTGATATTGTCAAAAAAATTCTGCGAAACAAATTCTATCAAAACAAGCTGAACAGCGGAAAATCTAACCAGCTTAAAGGATTTATGTGTGGAGAAATTTTAGGACAATCAGACATAAATAGCGATAATTCTGAGGAATTCTTTATCCAGATATTTGGTGATCGTTGGATGCCGGCTACATTTCTATGCTATGACTATGAACAAAGACAATTACTTTGGAAGAGAAAGGTCAATGAACAGGATAATTCTCCTGAAATCGTTTTCTCAAATTATTCTCCCTGCTGCCAAATGCCAATTGAGCAATGTCCCACCTTTATTGGATCAACCTGCTTCAGTAGTCTGGTATTATTAGATTCATCAGGCAGGCAAAAAAGTGTCGAGGATTCCCTCCTTGTGATAAACTCACCTGTCGGGTATTATCATTTTCGTTTTCAGATATTAGAAACGGGTAATGGATTGCTGTTTGGTTTAAACTCGGAGAATGATGATACGATAAAACACCTGGGGTTATGGGATCTCAGAAGAAATGTTACACAATATACCAACATACCTTATAATCATTTAATGCATATATCGGCTGAGAATAATTCTATTATTTTAGTAAATCGTTCAGAAAATCGTATTGAGAAAAAGATCCTCAGCAATAAGCTACAGGTACAAAAGGTTATAAGGCAACACGCTGAATCCGAACAAAGATATTATTATAATGATGTTATTAATATCGGTCGTTTTTCTTATTCATTGCTCAGCTATCCAAATTTGATAATTGATGATGATTTACAACCTAAAGCCAATCTTAATCTCAGGTTGGATAGACCACAATGGCTAAATAATAACATCTATACAATCAAGCAGCATAATCGTTGTTCCGATTTAATGAAGATTACTTTTGATCGTGATTTAACAATCAACTATACTTCAATTCTAGTGACTTTTCTTTGGATAATTATTGTTGTTTTAATATACATCACCAAAATCAAACTATCCCACCCCTTTAATTCTTCAAAATCAAGCTATTTCATCTTATACTCGATATTTGAGCACTTTTATTTTTGGAAGTTAAAAGGTAAGATATCCAAATCTCTTCATCTGGTTTCTCATTTCTCAAAATCCATAGAAACCCCAAAGAAGATACTCTCAGAATTGAATGACACTGAGGAACCCCTTTATGAGAAACGTATACTGGGATTTATATACAAGATCTACGAAATCAAATCACGCGACGAATCTGAGATTATCCAACGCATCTCACATGATATGAAGAATCAGGTTCTTATTATGAAAATGCTAACTGATCAATATTCCGAAGAGATTCAGGAAAAAAATGCCAGCTATGTGAAAAAGCTTACCGATTCGCTCAATAATGTCTCCCTGTCCGCTCAAACACTTTCAAAGTTCTCTCATATCGACAAATTATATAAAGAAGAGACCGAGATGAATGATTTCTTCGAGACAATATTACTCAATTACTTTTCTCATCCTTTTTTTGAACACATTGATTTCCAGCCATCCGGTTTGGATACAAACATCCTCGTCGATCAAAATCTGCTACGGCTCGCTCTTGATAATCTTATCAATAACGCGTTGGATGAGATTAAGTCTGACCAGAGGATTCGTATCAAAATATATGAAGAGAAATCTCAGGTGCAGATCGAAATATCAAATCCTATCAATGGTAACAGCCCGTTAAAAACAGAGTTGGATGAGTTTGCCATGATTGGATATACCACAAAGCCTGGCGGATCTGGCATCGGTTTGCCTATTGCAAAGGTGATTATCGAGCGACATAATGGCGAATTTGATTTCTTTATCAATAATGGATATTTTACTGTGATAATTTCATTACCAAAAGGGGTTTAGAAATCTACCTCACCCTCACCACCCTATCCGGATTTACGACCTTATCCAATATCACGCCATTCTCACGCTCTTCATTGAGTAAGAAACAGCAGGCGTTAAAAGCTCGAGTCATGCCTACATATAGTAATTTTGCTTTCTCCTGTCTTAACTGAAGGTCACTCTCCTGGTTTGGATAAATTAACTTTGATTGCGCATCTATGATTATTACTACCCTGAATTCTAACCCTTTGGCTGAATGTAATGTTGATAGTTTCACTGAATCTTCATTGCTTGAACTTGGATTTCTGACATCCTCATATACAATTTCAAGGTCATCAAAACTTTTTGCTATTGAATCTACTCTGGCGGGTGTGAAGATGGCGATATCGGATAAATCTACACCTTCATTTAGATGGAAATAATCAATGATTCCCTTAACAACCTTAAATTTCTCTTTACCCTTGTATTTATAATATTGGATATCAACACCTTCTCTGCCGCAATGATCAGGCTTCTCGGCATCCTTTATAAAACTCTTAAGCATATTATGGGCAGCATCCAGAATCTGCTTACTATTCCTGTAGTTTTTCCGAAGAATCTTTACATTAGATCCATAAAATGGCAAGGCAACATCACTCCACCTGAAGGATGTTCTGTAGATTGACTGTTTATAATCTCCGGCCAGCCAGATCAAACTATCACGGCTTTTCTTCAATAACGAGATAGCCTTAACAACACTGGGCGGCATATCCTGAGCTTCATCAAGAAAGATAGCATCATATCTTAAACTGTTTTCCACAGGTCGATTTTTATGAACCTCTATGAACTTCTGCAATAACGATTTATAGGTGTCTAAACCCTGTTCTTGAATGTTTGAAAGAAATCGCTGATAGATATCCCATACTGTACTACGCTGATTCTTACCCAATTGCTTTTCACGACCGATTCGCTGGAACCTTAAATACTCGTCTTCATCCTCAATTAGATAATCCTGGATAACATTTTCAATCTCTGTCTTCAAGAAATAGTTGAAAGACTTCTGTTTATCATAACCGAGAGATTTCATCTCCTTTTCATCATAGCAGTCTGATAACATATCATAGAATAGAGTTTTAACCTTCTTCTCAAGTAATTGGTAAGGTTGCTCATAAACATCCAGCGCTTCCTGATACCACTCAAAAAAAGCATCAACGCGGAGGTTATGAATTTTGTTCTCAGAATAATCTGCTATTGCCTCTTTGATTAGATTGGCAAGGGATATGTTATAAGTGAACAGGATTACATCTTTATCTGGATTTTCCTCGGCAAAAAAGATTGCTTTATAGATTAATATTGTGGTTTTACCTGTACCAGTTTCTCCCCTGATAAGCAGTGGTTTTCCTGAGTTATAATTTATTATATCAATCTGATAATC
>CAYYLA010000163.1:6480-6849 GCA_964441785.1 uncultured Candidatus Cloacimonadota bacterium
TGATGAATCTCTCCAGATGCGCATCATCTTTAGCCTGATAGGTTACACCAGTTTGTGCTAACTGAACTATTTCGAATTTTCGATAATCAGGAATGTTTTTAAGATCCCAAATAGATACTCTATTGGATTTTCTAACCTGCTTGATAAGATAATCATCCAATCCCATTTTCTCCAGTATTGAATCAGAAAGATTTTCCGCAAAGATGAAGGTATTCTCCGCCTTTTCTTTAAATTCAGCTTCTGTAGGGTACTGGAAGGTTACATCGACCAAATCCCCATGGATAATATCTAATTCATATTTTTTTCCATCAAAGCAGTTATCCGCAGCTTTCTCGATATCATGATCAGATCCAACACCCCAGATTATGA
>CAYYLA010000164.1:0-6825 GCA_964441785.1 uncultured Candidatus Cloacimonadota bacterium
TATTCCATAATCTTTTCTTTGATTAGATCTATGCGTTCCAGATCATCACCTGCGGTATACCATTCTACATCTCTCGGATAATAATAATGATAGGTCTGAGCATGTCTTAATGGCGCTGAATCGAAGGATTGACCATCAATATCTCTCACCGCTCCTTCACCTCGTGACAGATATGCGGTAGTTACACGATAATCACCACCATTATGTACAACAAGCCCATTTCCTGTTGGTGGATCAATATCATCATTATTGTATTCATTAAATCCATTCCACCAATCAAGATGATATTCAGCTAAATTTGGTTCGCCAATCTCACCAGCATCTTCCCAGATACCTGTCATCAATAGATTACCCTCAAGCGACGCCATAGCTCCATGCGTCCAACATGTACCACCGGATTGACTTTTAACTGAGGTAACATAGTTTACACCATTATAGTCTCTTAAATCAAATACCTCAGGTGGATCAGCCATCAGATTAACTGATATCAACAGGATGGCGATTATTAAAAAATTTGTAATATATCTCATTCATTCCTCCAGATTTTACTATTCTAATGCAAATTTAGAGCCATTAACTATAATTTTGATTAAAATTGTCAAAAAATATATTAATAGAGCAAATAGTATTAGAATATTATCTTTATCTAACCGACTCTGGATCAAGCTGTTAGTGTTATAATTGGAAAAGCGAAAGATATGAATTTAACAGGATATCACCACAGTAGAGATAGAGGAAACTCCCAAAGATAATAAATGGACCAAAGGGAAATTCTCTGTTTTTATCAACATTAATTGAGATCATAACAGTTAGTGCCAAGATAGAACTTACAAAGATGGTAAAGAGAGCTCCAACGGGACCGACAAAAAAACCAATCGCAGCGATAAGTTTGATATCACCGCCACCTAGTCCCTCTTTACTGGTTCGTTTATAAAATAGGAAACCAATTAGAAGGAACAGTATAAAGCTTCCAAGTCCACCAATAAAAGAACCTGCAACAGTTATGTCACCCGTATCCAGAAAGGCGAAGACAATGCCCAAGATTATCAATGGTAAACTCAAGACATCAGGGATTATCTTATGAAGCATATCAATAAAGAAAATAATCAAACCAAAGGATACAAAGATAATAAATTTCAGATAGAAGAGATCAAAGGTATTGCCATTTTTAATAAAAAGAAGAGCCCAAAGCAGGGGGGTGATCAGTTCCATAGCCAGATAATGCCAGTGGATAGGTAATTTACACTTATAACAACGACCCTTTAAGATCAAGAAACTGAAAACTGGAATATTATGATAGAATTTTATCTCAGCTCCGCAGTTTGGACAATGTGAACTAGGCAAAACAACATCTTTTTTTCGTGGAATGCGTGAGATACAGACATTGAAAAAACTGCCAAATGCAGCACCAACAATTGCGATAAAAATGTAAATTATTAGAAGTTCTAACATAAAAAATGGAGGTACAGCAAAACTGCACCTCCGTAAACGTCTATTTAGTTCCGGAACTAATTGCCAGACCAAGATTAAATATCGGCAGATAGATGGTTATAATGATAGAACCAACAACAGCAGCCATGATAATAATCAGGATAGGCTCGATTAACGATGTTAATCGTTCAATAACCGAATCAACTAATTTTTCATAGAATTCAGCAGCTTTTCCGAGGAGTTTATCCATATCCCCTGTTTCTTCACCAGTTTGGATCAGCTGCAGTAAGGTAGGAGGGAAAACCCCTGTTTTCTTACATGCACCGGCTACACTGTAACCTTCTTTCACCATAACTCTGGATTTTCTAACAGCTGCTTCAACAACACCATTTTGCACAACATTTTCCACCAGTTCCATTGTATCCATAATTGGAACCCCAGATGCCATAAGAATACTGAACGTACGAGAGAAATTACTCATAATAGAATTCTTAAGCAACGGTCCAATAACGGGAAGTTTCAGAACAAAACTGTCAATAACGTACCGCCCTCTATCTGTTAAATAGAAGAGGAAGAAGGCCATAATTAAGCCTATAACCATTAAAAATGCGAAAAATGCATTGTGCCTCAGGAAGTCGGAAATAGCGATCGCGGCCAGAGTAGGCCCTGGTAGTTCCGCATTAAAGCTATCATATGTAGCAGAGAATGAAGGAATAATCCAATAAAACATAAAAATGATTATTCCAATCAGGAAAGCTACAATAAATGCTGGATAGATCATCGCAGATCCAACTTTTCGTCTGGTGTCTTCGATTTTTTCAAGGTATTCTGAAAGTTCATCAAGAACAGTGTGTAATGTACCAGAAACCTCGCCGGCTTTTACAAGTGAAACATACAGTGGATTAAAAACACCCGGATGCTGTTCCATAGCTTCTGACAAACTGAAACCTTTCTTAATATCATTAGCTAAACGGCGTAAAACTTTCTGAAATTTCTGATTTTTTTCACCCTGTTCAAGATTGCTTAAAGCTTTCTCAATAGTGAGACCAGCAGAGAACATTGTAGAGAGCTGTCTTGTAAAGAAAACCAATACTTTCAAACTAACGCCTGTGCGCCATTTGTAAATCGTAAGCATTAATCTATCAAACAGAGACATACGGCCCTTATAAGCCCCTTCTCCAGCGGATTTAACCGAGATAATTGTACCACCTTCGCGGGTCAATTTATCAACAGCTTCATCCATACTGGTTGCCTTAATCACACCTTCTGATCTAGCACCTTTCGCATCCTTGATTATGAATTGAAAACTTGCCATATATTTTCCTTTGTTACTTTAACATACCTAATACTAATTAGACCTAATCAGAGACAGTAAACTTAATAACTTCATTGATAGAGGTTGTACCATCAATAACTTTTTCCATACCACTTGTATGAAGAGATTGCATACCGTTACGGAGTGCAGCATCTCTGATTACATCCTGATTAGCTCCTTCAAAGATTAATTTTCTGATTTCAGGGGTAACTTCCAGCATCTCAAAGATACCAGTTCTACCTGAGTAACCTGTATTATTACAATGTACGCAACCCACACCTTTCTTGAAGTTAATATCTTTCGCTTCTTCCGGTGTTATACCTGCATCTTTTAACTCCCGCTCTGTCGGTGTATAATCTTCGATACAGTTTGGACAGATTTTACGTACCAAACGCTGTGCCATCACAAGATTCAATGATGAGGCAACCAGATAGGGAGGAACCCCAATATCTATCAAACGCGTTAAGGTTGATGGAGCATCATTAGCATGAAGTGTTGAGAAAACAAGGTGACCCGTCAGTGAGAATTTGATAGCAATATCAGCAGTCTCTTCGTCACGAATTTCACCAATCAATACAATATCAGGGTCCTGGCGAAGAACAGAGCGCAAAGCTCTACCAAAGGTAAGATCAATCTTAGCTTTGGTTTCAATTTGAGTAATACCATCAAGGCGGTACTCAACCGGGTCTTCAACTGTTACGATATTGTTTTCAACATTTCTAATTTGCTTTAAAGCTGCATGTAGAGTTGTAGATTTACCACTACCTGTAGGACCGGAAACAATATTAATCCCATAAGGTCTATGAATCCATTTTCTAAAAATATCCAGATTTCTTCCATTAAAACCAAGAGTATTCAGCGTAAAGCCAAATTCGCCTTTATCAAGAAGACGCATAACGACCTTTTCACCTGTTACAGTAGGAGTAATAGAAACACGGACATCAACACTTTTGATTGCTGTTTTAAGAGAGATATGACCATCCTGAGGAAGACGTCTCTCAGCAATATTCAATTTAGACATAACCTTGATCAAAGAAATGATACCAGCGTGCATCCCGATAGGCGATGTCATCACTTCACGTAATGCACCGTCAACACGGAATCTAACGCGGGTTTCTTTTGTCAAAGGTTCAATATGAATATCAGTACAATTTGATTTGATAGCTTCAGTAATGATAAGATTAACCAATTTAACAACTGGTGCATCAGAATCACCCTTAGAATCGATAGAGATTTCATTTTCTTCTTCATCAACTGCTACAAACTCAAAATTACCAACAGCATCCTCAACCTGGGAAGTAGTACGAATACTCTTATAATACCGTTCAAGTGTATCAGTAAGTGTTTTACTTCCTATGAGCATTGGTTGGATATTTTTGTTAAGCATCTTTTTCAAACTATCCAAGATAACGATATTCTCAGGATCCGTCATAGCAACAAAGACATCATTGCCAACCTCACGGATGGCAATGACTCTATTTTCTGTCGCGAATAATTCAGGAACCTTCTTGATAACATCGATTTCCAGTTCAAGAAGATCTTCTTCTTTAACAACCTCATATTCAAGCTGCTGATGCAGAGCTGTTAAAAGATCATTTTCCTGGAGATAGCCTAATTTAATGCAAGTTTCACCCAACTTAAGACCGAAGTTGCCTTGTTTAACCAATGCTTCTTTTAATTGATCTTCAGATATATTGCCATTATGAACAAGTATCTCACCTATCCTAGCAAATTGAGGATTAAAACTCATTAATTCTCCTTATTTATACCCTTAACAAATTACATTATTCTGCGTATCTGAAAAGGATTATTGTAGTAGTATTTGTTGTCCCGGTACCCAGAATATGAACAGTTATAGTTGCTGTTGTAGTACCAGGTCCAGCTGCACTTGGTTCAGGACATTCCGTATACTCGAATCTAACCATTTTATCCAAACGTCCATGAACTCCATCAACTTCATGAGTAAGTCCGGTATATGGATCACCAGTATCAGGAGGTGTTGGTTCAATTGGTTGACCTAACGTACTGTAGAATACTAATTCTTGATTATCAATTGGATTATTCTGTCCATCTTTTACTGTACATCTTACTTCCATATACAGAGGAGCTGTTTCAGCTCCATGCCAGTCAAGATGCTGGGGTACAGGAGCAAGGTCAATAACTGGGAATTGGATAGGAAGAACTAAAGAACCAGGGAAGGTTTCAATTCCACCAACCTCAACCAATGTATTGATTTCTGTGTTAGTATAAGAACCATCATAGGTTAATGTTGTGAAAGCAGTACCAGCCAATGAATCACCATCTGCGTTTTCATTTCCAACATAAGCACCAGCAACAATTGATGCAAAATCAGGGTCATCAGGAAGAGAGAAAAATACAGGAGTACCAGCTTTAACCGGATTACCAAACACGTCAGTAATAATCGCTGCAACTTCAACTTTCCAAACACCACCACTCATATCAGTACCAGTGTCATGTCCACCAATAGCAAACTCAGCAGAGTTTGGAGGTCCGGCATTTACAATAACTGATGTTTCAGCACTGATCGGTTCATTTAATTCATTATAGGTAGTACAGATAACTCTGGCAATACCAGACTCAGAACCTGAATTAATAGAAACAACAGCATGACCGTTAACAGACATTGTGCTGTCAGAGTTTCCGGAATTATTAATATTTGTTCCTAAAGGACCAGCAACAATTTCGTAGTAAACCATCTGATCAAGATCGACCAGGTTACCGCTCATATCGCGTAAGCTAGCTGATAATTCAGCAGATTCAACACCGCCAGTACCAGAAACCTGAATTTCGATAAGGTTAGAATTATCAAATGCAATAGAGTTTACATCATCAGATGTAACATTGATAAATGTTGTAGCTGAAGCAGAGTCAGCAACAGCATCAATCTGAGCTGTACCTGCAGTTATACCAGGTGAGAAGCTGGTAGATGTAATACCTAAATCATTTGTTGCACCATACTCAATAACATTACCAAGTGTAGTAGAAAAAGTAACACCAACACCAGATTCAACCGGGTTGTGGTGCTTATCTTCAACCAACGCTTCAATATTTACACTAACATCACTGTTAGCAGCAACTTCTGTACTATCTTCATCAATAAAGAGATAGAGGAATTTAGGTGTTCCAGGATGTACTGTAATTGTGTGATCAACAGAGAAATCAGCGAGGGAAGCTGTAATTGTAGCTTCACCTTTGAATGTACCAGCATTAAATTCTGTTTGAGCAACACCATTAGTTGTTTCCACACTTACAATGTTTCCAATTTCTATATCATCAACTGTTTGGAAGAAACCGTTATTTGTTTCTAAGACAATTGAAGTACCATCAGAAACCATTCCAATTTCTGTTTCAGCTTTAACCTTAATTGTAGTAGTTTCGTCTATATAGAGTTCAGTTGGAATCTGAGTAAATTCCAATGATTCAACATCAGGAATAGAATCAACATAGACTTCAACTGTTTCTGATATGTCATAGATAAAGGCTTCAATAGTAGCAAGTCCCATATCCCCTGAATCCCAGAATTCAGTTTCTGCAACACCAGTACTATCAGTAGTAACATTTTTGATAATCGAACCAATATTAGATCTGAAGGTAACAGTTTCACCAGTTATAGCAAAATCATCCTCATCTTTAACCAAAACAGTGATGGTTGAGTATGTAATGTTATTATCTGCATAGATAGTATCAGGGCTGGCAGTCATACTGACAATCTGAAAATCTGGCAGATCAGTAGATCTATCATCACATGATCCGAGGAACATCGCGGCAATAATCAGCAGAAACAGGGTTGCATATAATCCGTTTCTTAATTTCATCATACCCTCCTAGTTCCTTTCAATTAATTCTCTTTCGAGACGCTCATCTAACTCAAAATTTACTTCTTCATTATAATCAACAATGCGAGGAGTAATTTCAATAATAAGATCTGTATTTTCTACAACCTCATATTTATGAGTAAAAAGTTTTCCAATAAATGGAATATCTCCAAGGAAAGGAACCTTATTGGTTTTCTTAGAGATAGTTGAATTTAATAAACCACCTACAATAATTCTTTTCCC
>CAYYLA010000165.1:0-518 GCA_964441785.1 uncultured Candidatus Cloacimonadota bacterium
GAAAATGAATAACCTGGTTAATGTTTCTGAAGGTGCTTATCTGGCGTTGCATGGATTGGTTTATATTGCTGAACACAGCCCTGATAGGATCAGCGTGAAGAAACTTTCTGAAGTTTTGAATGCTTCAGAAGCTCATCTGGCTAAAGTTTTTCAAAAACTGAGTAAATCTGATCTGGTTACGTCTGTTAGAGGACCAGCTGGTGGATTTGTTCTAAATGTTGATCCCAAGGATATTACTTTCCTTGATGTCTATGAGATAATTGATGGTAAAATTAACCTTACAGGATGTCCCTTTGGTAAAAAACAATGTCCTTTCAAAGCCTGTATTTTTAATTCGGAACTTAATAGGATTTCGCAGGAGATTCTGGATTCCTTCAAGGCCATAAAATTATCCAATTTCTGCAGCTAGATTTTTTTAATATTAATTTGGTATTATGGTACTTAAATAAAATAAATAGAGGAGTTATGATGGAGATTAGAAATTTTGAAAATGAAAAATCAAATCCAAATCCGCATGG
>CAYYLA010000165.1:565-6785 GCA_964441785.1 uncultured Candidatus Cloacimonadota bacterium
TATTCATTATACTGTATATTAGTGCATTAAATGTTTTTTTGTTAGAAAAACATTTAAAGTATTATCATGGCACGAATTTCATGCATAAAAACCCCAGTTGATGTGGTCTTTTATGTGTTAGAAGGTAGTCCCACAATCCTGGTTGGGGATGAGAAAATCAAAGTAAATAAAGATGATCTTATCGAAAGTCCGAAAGACATTGTTCACAGTATTTATAATGAAACAGATAAAGATGTCAGAGTGTTGGTAATGAAACTTCCGAAACCTACCGCAAAAACTGTAATTATTGAGGAGAAATAATGAAACGCGAAATAATTGAAATAGATGAAAAGAAATGTAATGGATGTGGACTCTGTATTCCCGGTTGTCCTGAAGGAGCACTTCAGATAATTGATGGCAAGGCCAGATTGGTAAGTGATCTCTTTTGTGATGGATTGGGTGCGTGTATAGGAGATTGTCCACAGGGAGCAATCTCAGTGGTAGAACGTGAGGCGGAACCTTATGATGAAGCAATTGTGATGGACAATATCATTAAAGCAGGACCAAATACTATTAAAGCACATTTAAAGCACCTTAAAGATCATGGTGAGATAGAATATTTTAATCAAGCTGTAGCAATCTTATTGAAGAAAGGACTTTCTATCCCCAAAGTTGATGAGGAAAGTTGTCCAAGTGGTGGATGTCCCGGAACCGCAGCACAGACAATAACACATGAAGATAAACCTCCAACATCAGTGCAGGTGGATTTTCAATCACAACTGAAACAGTGGCCAGTACAATTACATTTGATTAATCCCAATGCTCCATACCTTGAAAATGCTGACCTATTGCTGGCAGCTGATTGTGTACCATTTGCTTATCCAAACTTCCATGATCGTTTTATGAAGGGAAAGATAGTGATCAATCTCTGTCCCAAACTGGATAAAGACATTGAGAAGTATGTTGATAAATTAGCAGAAATTTTCAAAAATAAATCGATCAAATCATTAACTATCGTAAGAATGGAAGTACCATGTTGTGGTGGTACCGAATGGATAGTTCAAAAAGCGATGGAGAAAGCTGGCAAGTTGATAATGCCACGTGTAAATATCGTATCAATTAAAGGCGAGATTGTTTAATATCAAAGAAAAAAGAAAAGAATATAAGTAAAAAAAGGAGAGAATTATGAGTATGTTTTGTTATCAGTGCCAGGAAACAATTGGCAACAAGGGTTGTAGTTTTGCAAAAGGAGCATGTGGAAAAACAGCGAAAACAGCAGTATTACAGGATCTATTGATTCATACACTCAAGGGAATATCTGTATTAGCAGAGAAAACGAATGCAGGTAAAGAAGTTGGATTGTTTATTTCTCAATCGCTTTTCAGTACAATTACAAACGCCAATTTTGATGATGATCGATTTTATGCACAGATTGAAGAGGCTTTAAAAATAAGAGATCAATTAGCGTTAAAAGTTGATACTAATGAAAAACTTCATGACAGTGCAGTTTGGAATTTACCCCAAGATCAGTGGGTAGGAAAAGCAGAATCTGTCGGTGTTTTAGCTACCGAAAACGAAGATGTGCGTTCGCTTAGAGAGTTATTGATTTACGGATTAAAAGGTGTTGCAGCTTATGCAGATCATGCGGCAGTGCTGGGTTTTGAAGATGATGGAATTTATGATTTAATCGTTGAAGCTTTAGCTTCTACAACTAAAGATCTTTCTGTTGATGAAATGGTCGCGATGGTTCTGAAATGTGGTGAATATGCTGTTAATACAATGGCACTTCTTGATCAAGCTAACACCGAGACCTATGGTAATCCTGAAATCACAGAAGTTAATATTGGTGTTAGAAATAATCCTGGTATCCTTATCTCGGGACATGATCTTAAGGATATGGAAGAATTATTGAAGCAAACAGAAGGCACAGGTGTTGATGTTTATACTCACAGCGAAATGTTACCTGCAAATTACTATCCGGCATTCAAAAAATTTGATCACTTTGTTGGAAACTATGGTAATGCCTGGTGGAAGCAAAATGAAGAGTTCAAAAGTTTTAATGGTCCGATTTTAATGACAACAAACTGTATCACTCCGGTTCAGGACGAATATAGAGATAGAATTTTCACAACAGGAATGGCTGGCTGGCCAGGTGCTGTTCATATCGAAGATCGTGAAGATGGACAAGCAAAAGATTTTTCTCAAATCATTGAGTTAGCCAAAACATGTGAAGCTCCTGTCGAGATCGAAACAGGCTCAATTGTGGGTGGATTTGCACATAACCAGGTTCTTGCTCTTGCCGATAAAGTTGTAGATGCAGTTAAAACCGGTGCTATTAAACGTTTTGTTGTAATGGCCGGTTGTGATGGACGCCACAAAGAACGTAGTTATTTCACAGATGTAGCTGAAGAATTACCAAAGGATACTGTAATTCTGACAGCCGGTTGTGCTAAGTATAGATATAATAAACTTGATCTTGGTGATATTGGCGGGATCCCGAGAGTATTGGATGCAGGACAATGTAATGATAGTTATTCATTAGCTGTTATTGCTCTTAAATTGAAAGAGGTGTTTGGATTAGATGATATCAATGATCTTCCTATCTCATTTGATATTGCATGGTATGAACAGAAAGCAGTTGCAGTATTGCTCGCTCTTCTCTTCCTTGGTGTAAAAGGTATCCGTTTAGGACCCACATTACCAGCGTTTTTATCACCAACAGTTGTTAAAGTTTTAGTTGAAAATTTCGATATCAAACCAATAGGTGAAGTAAAAGCTGATGTAGAAGCTATGATGGCAGGTAAATAATCAGATAGAAGAAAAATATTGAAGGGCAACTTTCGATAGGAGGTTGCCTTTTCTTTACCACTAATAAATGCGAACGTTATGGCCAAAAAGATAGCGTTCACCAAAACGACAACTGATAACTGTTAAAGTAGTTAGCAATATTGGTTATTTTCTTTTGATTATAACTGATGATATTAGTCATTTCAATATACATCTAAAGTTATATATAATATAAAGATAAAGTTGACAAAATAATATAACACAGGGCAAATAGTTTATAGTGATAATAAAACCCACTATTTAGATTTGACAATAATAAGTAACAAAAATTATTGAACCAGAAAAAGGAGGCAAATATGCCAATGGAAACATTTAAATCAGAAGTGACTTGGAGTGGTAAAAGCCTTGTTACAGAAAGTACATCACGTGGATTTTCTTTCAAGATGGATGAACCAAAAGAATTGGGTGGTACTGATACATCACTGAATCCAGTAGAAGCACTGTTAGGCTCATTGGGTGGATGTATCACAATTTGTGGTGCTGCATTTGCACGTTTATGCAAAGTAGACTTAAAGGGAATCTCTGTTGAATTAGAAGGCGATCTGGATACCGACGGATTTTTAGGAATTAACCCTGATACGCGTAGGGGATTCCAGCAGATTCGTTGCAATGTTAAGATTACATCAGATTCTCCTAAGGAAAATATCCAGAAATTGATAGAGCTTATCGAAGATAGATGTCCTGTATCTGACACACTCAAAGGTGTTGAAGTTAAGGTTACGTCAGTATAAATTATCTATTATGGTGACTGGAATTAATTCCAGTCGCCATTGTTTCATTTTTCCAAACTGCTTTCCAGGGATTTAATTCGCTCTTTCAGCTCTTTTATCCTATGCTCACGTCCAACAAACAAATCATTAAGTCGTTTAAGTTCATCATTTTTTTTACTTATTTCTTCAGTTCTTTCTTTGATCATATTTTCCAGATTGGATTGGTAATCCAATAGTTTAGCTTCTAATTTTTTCCTCTCTGTTATATCTATGTGACATCCAACCATTCTAATGGGATTGCCCTCTTCATCCCACTCAATTACTCTACCAGCACAGATAACCCAGATAGTAGATCCGTCTTTATGTCTATATCTAATCTCTGAATAATATGGAAATTCTCCTTTAGATTTTATATGTTTTTCGTAGATTTCTAGAACCCGCTGTAAATCTTCCTGGAAAATTAATTGTTGCCAGGATTCGGGACTATTCTCAAGTTCCTCATCTTCATACCCAAACATTTTTTTGAAGGTTGGACTCAAATACTCTTTGTTGTTGGGTATGTCCCAATCCCAATAACCGGATAATGTTGACTCAAAAATATCATGCAGTATCGTACGCTCTGTCTCAAGCTTTTTTTTGCTTTCGAATAACTCTTTTGTTCTTACTTTAACTTTCTCATCTAATTCTCTGTTAAATTCAAGCAATGTATCTTCCTGTTGTTTTATCAATTTTAGATAATATTTTAAAGTCCGTTTAATTCTTGAACGGAAGAAAATTGCCAGTAATGAGGAAAATCCAATAAATATGAGAGCGAAGAGAATGGTCCTGTGGATATATGATTTAAGTAAAAGGTCAGTTTCATCCTGTTCCTTTTTCAGAATATCATTTAGATCATCAAAATATACTCCTGTAGCAATAATCCAATCAAAGGGTTTGTACAGTTTTGCATAGGTTAGTTTTTCTTCAATAATCTCGTCATCCTTTTTCTTGAACCAATAGGTAAAAAACAGTTCACCATTTTCTTTTACACCCTCCAATTCTTCCAGATATGGTGTGTTACCTTCTGCATCTTTTGTGTTAGTTGATAATAACATACCTTCGGTTTTTGGCATATTAGGATGAACTCTTCTGACAGCATAATTATTACCACCCTCATAATCTATTACTTCATTTACCCAGATATATCCATTATCTCTTAAAACAGCATTTCGGATTTTATCTGCAGCTTGCTCTTTGAGGTTTTCTATTTCTTTTGTCGTTAATTCATTAAACGCTTCCTTTGATAAATTCGGATTTTCTATTTTGAGTTTCTTCAAAAGATATTGTCTGTCATTTTCTATGTCTTCAATAAGTCTATTTATCACCGTATAGATGTATTCTTTTTTTGATGCCATAATTAGATTCTCAATTTTAAGTTGTTTTTCACTGTGTATCTTTCTCAGGCTATGAAGGTCAAATACAAAAATGGTTACAAGATATATTGATATTACTATCAGCATAGAGATTAAAAAAGGCTTGGTGACTACATCTGGTAACAATTCCTTCTTCCCGGATATCATTAAACCTCCTTTTGGGAAAAATTGCAAAGGTTAACCCAAACAATTTAAATATAGTTATCTATATTGGATGTTGTCAAATGATTTATCGGGGAAATGTTGAATTTCTCAAATACCTTTTAAAAAAAGGAGAAAATTGATATGATGGATTATAAATTGAACTATTCGTAAGTTTGTTTTGAAGATTAGTATTAAAGCAATCCAAACAATATTTTTTCGATATAGTTAATATTTTTTGATTTCAAGATAAAAAAAATTATATGAAGAGGCTGTTTAGAATCGTTTAGAACAGAAAAAAAAAGGCTCAGAAATTCTGAGCCTTAAATCATTATAATTAAGAATTAATATTAAAACATTTCCACTTTAACATTTTCTTTTATTGCATCGATCTTATCCATATAAGCCATACGTTGTTTCTGGCTTAATAATTCACGAGAAACCTGATCTTTAATTTCATCAAATTTTGCTTCTTTTGCATCCTGTTTGTCATTCATTTTGATTATGTGCCAACCAAATTGAGTTTTTACAGGCTTACTGATTTCACCTTTTTTAAGTGTGAAGGATACAGCATCATATTCAGGAACCATCTGACCTTTTGGGTACATACCTAATTCGCCACCTTTCTGTTTTGATGGACATTCAGAATACTCTTTTGCTGCTTCGGCAAAATCAATTTCATTTGCAATGATTTTGTCATAAAGATCATTACTAACCTGTTCTGACTTTACTAGAATGTGACTTGTATTAGCTGATTCTGGTGTGTTATAAGCTGCTTTATTTGCATCAAAATGATCCTTGATTTCTGCATCATCAACAGAAACTGAGTTAATTATATTGTTGATGTTAACCTGAGTTAAAACAACCTCTTTCATTTTCTCAATCTCGATCTGACATGCTTCTGTCTCTTCCAGATTATTTGCGATTGCATCTGCTAAGAATAAATTCTGATTTACTAATTCGTTCAGGATCTGTTTCTTACCTTGTTCATTTTGAAACTGAGCAGCACGCTGCGGTCCAAGGTTATTGATAAAAATATTTACATCCATTTCTGTGATTTCTTTACTTCCTACTTTAGCCAAAACTTTATTATTCATATTATCTCCTTTATTTTGCGTCAAAGAAAACGGA
>CAYYLA010000166.1:0-6740 GCA_964441785.1 uncultured Candidatus Cloacimonadota bacterium
AGGAATTGTCCCATGAAATGCCTTTTCCTTTTTATTTCATAAGGAGCATTTTTCTGGTTACATCAATATTTTTTGATTTAAGCTTATAGAAATAGATACCGCTGGCTACAGGTTTACCTGCGTCATCCAGTCCCTTCCAAACTAAAGAGTATGAACCAGCAGGATAGATACCATTGGCCAGGGATCTGATTTTTTCACCTTTGATATTGAAGATTTCAAGATCAATTAAATCATCCTGAGCGAGGTTAAAACTGATCGTTGTCTCCGGATTAAAAGGATTAGGATAATTCGAGATGAGAGCAGATGATGGTGGGATCGTTTCATCGTAGGAATCTGAAATTTCCAGAGCCAGTGTTACAGGCAAAATCAAATTGTTAGTGTCATTATCTGTAAGAATAAGATCAATAAAATAATCTCCAGGTTCTAACCCTTCGGTATCAACAGTAACGTTGATGGTCTCTGATTCTCCAGCAGCCAACGGTCCTGACTGGGGTGAAATGTCTATCCAACCAAAAGGATAGGAAATCTCCATTGTTCCGGAAATTGTATGCGGATCTACACCATATCCATCACCGAAGATGGTATAATTAAGCATAAGATCATCCATTAAGGCTGCATCAAGACTGACATTTACAGAGGCTGTTGCCATCTGACCATCGTGAAGAACACCATAACCCATGGATGTTTCTCCGACCCAGTTTATGGTTGGGGCTTCACCGGTGTTGCCATCAAAAACCATTGCACCACCACTTCCACCTATAAAATCATTGGCTTCATTAACTGTTATACCGGTTGGGAATTCTATCTCAACACCTTTTATCCATTCACCATCAGCGCTGTTGTTTTCAATCGTGAATAACCAGTCGCAGCTTTCGCCCGGGGTATATGATGTAGCTTGGCAGGAGACTAATGATCCTTCGATACCTCTGGAATCAGGTTCTGCTGTCTGGATAACGTAGTTAAGTATGCTGCCACCTGAATTTGTGATGACAAATGATTGTGAGAGATTTTCACCAGTTTCCAGCTGAAAATCAAGACCATTTATGTCAGTTTCAAGAAGAGGTTTCATCTCCATACTTATATCGAAATAGTTGCTCTCTGAATCTACCGAGATGGTTGTTGTTTGATCAGTAAAGCCATCAGCCGATATCTGCAGGTCGTAGGTGCCGGCAAAGAGAAAATAACTGAATTGTCCATCGGAATCAGTTCGGTGATTTGCCATGGATAATCCATCAATTTGTATTACCGCATTTGTTACTGGATCGCCATTTTGGGTGTTAAGAATGTGCCCGGTCACTTCAATTGTATTATCGTCAGGTTGAAGTATGACATCCTGAATTACTAACGCATTATTTACTGTGTGAATATTGTTGATAGTCTGATCATCATAACCATAAGCAGAGAATTTTACATCCCATGTTCCCGGTTCAATTGGTCTGTTGTAATTGCCCCAGACGGGATCGCTATAAATCTGAGTACTATCTGCATCGTGACTTAAGACTTCGATAAATGCATAAACGGGATTGTTATTAATATCAGACACAGTACCACCAAACCCGTACATGACCTGTTCCATATATCCAAGCATCGCGTCTTTGTTATAGGTCCAGAAATCATTCAAATCACTTTCCGGCAATAACTTAGTATCAGATATCTCAATAGTAACTTCACGGCAATGGTGGTAGTAATTCATGTAATCCTGGCGGCCGCCATCAACGCAATACCAGTCGTATCCATTAGTTATACCATCGTCATAGCCATCAAAATAATCATTGGGGCTAAGCTCCTGGGCAGCATCAGCATAGATATGACTGACAAATTGATACCATTCATCATCAGGATGGCGTCTGCTCCAGGTATCCCAGGGATAATTAACAACCTCGGTACCACCATGGAAGTTTGCACTCATAACAAAATGATGTTCTTCAGCAAAAGCCATCATTGCGATATTTTCAGGTTGCCATGCATTACCATCGGGATGAGCTCCACTGCGGGGATCCGGGAAATTTCTATTCAAATCAACATTATTGGCATTATAGCGTTGAGCTCCGTAAACCGTATGATTTCCACCATGATATGTTCCATCGGGATTTGCTGCAGGATTTATCCAGATCTCGATATTATCAACAAATTCGGTAACTTGAGTATCAGTACCGTAATTTTCTAGAAGATAATCGATTAATCTCAGTAGCATGATATATCCTGCCGTTTCATCTCCGTGCATCGTTCCTGTGTAGAAAAATTCCGGTTCAGCTTCTTCTTGTTCGACATTATCAGAGATTTTAACAACCAGCAGATCTCTACCTTCCACCGTTTGTCCAATGTTTTCCAACCTGCATATCTCTGGATAATCCTCTGCAAATTCATGCATAATTTCCACGTATGTCTCATAGGTTGGATAGGTATTCCACTCCCGTAACTCCCGGGTTGATGAGGTCATTGTTGGACGATACAGGGTTCCCGGATGCTGAAGTATTTCATAGGGAATACCCATCTGTTTGAAGGATGAGAATTCCCTGGAATTTGCATACGCATAAACCATCCCATGGTCGATATCATCAATGGATACGATATTGGATAACTGATCAAGTTGTGATCGAGATTGATGATCAAACCTGAAATATATCTCTTCAGCCTGTGCTGAAATTGCTGATAGTAAAATCATTACCAGAATTAGTGCAACTGATTTTTTCATAAATAAACCACCCTAAATTACTTAATTTTTATGAATTTCCTAAAATCAGAGGTCTCGTTTGTTGTCAATCTCGAAAAATATATTCCCGAAGTAGTACTTTTCCCACTATGATCTCGACCATCCCAATGTATGGAATATTGGATGCCTTCCCTCGGATTTTCTATCTGTTGTTCATTAACAAGCTGACCCTTAATATTGAAAATCTCTATATCGATTCTGTCGGTAATCTCTGCGCAATAAAATGATATTGTAACACCATTATCCCTGGAGCTGGATGTTGCAATAAAAGGGTTTGGATAGATGGAAACAAAACCAGTTACCTCTGGTAATTCTATCTCATTATCATCGCTATCAACAACATCTCCTTGATATTCAAATGGTCCCATATCAATGATTGGTTCTAAACCAGCATAAATTCGTGGATTTCCTGCTAAATCAAACTCGGTAACAAAGAGATCTTCCATATCAGCCATTCCGGTGTTTATGCAGGGAGATTGTTGCGTTAACATTAGAAACTCTTCCGGGATATCACTGAAGAGAGGGTTCTCGGAAATGTTGTTCACATAGGTCAACGTTACATCATTTTGTTGATCTATACTTTCAATACCGTTTTCCAGCAGATTATGTTTGATCTCTACAGCGCTCTCTTTAAGCGTTATGGGAAATATTGTATCGTTGCTCGTATTATTCCAGAAGATATTGTTCTGGAGTTTGGATATCTCATATTGCTGGCTCAATAAAAGAGCTGATGATGAAATAGTGGCATCATTCATAAGCAGGGTATTATTGCTCAATTCCTGCACTGAAGCTGAATTTGAGAAAATTCCCCCACCTTTTCCCGCTCTATTGTTGTAGATAAGATTGCCAAAGATGATGGTTTTTGAGTTTACATAGCAGCAGATCGCGCCTCCTACATCGCCGCCATCATTATTAGTAAAGCTGTTGTTAACGATATAATTCGGCTCCATACTTTCATCAATATTTTCTAAATGAATGCCACCACCGTGTCTATCACTGGTATTGTCTTGGAAGGAATTATTGCTTACGAAACTATTACTGTAACATAGATAGATACCACCACCGGCTGAAATTTGACCTGGTGTATTGGCGTTTCCTTCGATTTGGTTGTTATCTATCAATAAATTTGATTCTATCCCATAGATTCCACCACCTTGATATGCAATGTTACCCACGATTTGATTATTTTGGATAGCTGCAGAAGATTCAACTGCAAAAATACCGCCACCCTGATAATCTGCTATGTTGTTTCTGATGATGTTATCCTGTATCGCAGGAGATGAGTGCTGGATGTTGATAGCTCCACCCGAGTTTGAAGCAAAATTGTTCTCGATGATATTATTTAAGATGTCAGGATTAGCATCACCCGAACATGTTATTGCTCCTCCATAGTTATGAATGTTATTGGATAATACTGAGTTGGATATCTCTAAATTATCCCGTTGAAAAATATAGATACTTGAGTTGATAGAGGGTGGTGTGACAGAGAAATCACTTTTAGTGTATGTGATGATTGCATTACTGATAGTTGAAAATTCTTCTACTTCACCTTGGATGATGATACCCTTCCATCCACCTGAGATTGTATCAGGATTTGAAAAACCGGTTGTGTCAAACATTGTGAATTCGACAGGTTCCGATTCGGTTCCAATTACATCAAGATAACCAAAAACCTCCAGTTGATAATGGCCCTGAAATTCTATCTTAACACCCGATTCTATAGAAAGCCTTACTCCTTCGTCAACAATAACATCTCCAACCACTTTTACCAGAGCTGTATCCCAAAGGGTATCTTCTGTAATATGTCCCGATACGAGAAATTCATCATCATTAAACTCCTCTAGTAGTTGAAGAGAATTAAAAACATTTAGACGTCCACCGGTGACTGTGATTCCATCCAAAGCACCGATGGGATCAACCCCAGCCAGGATAATTTCTCGGATCTGTAATGCAACAGCAGATGGGTCTTCCTGATAGGACTCCATCAGGCTGGCAGGAGCAGCAGAGTACATCAAACCAATAGCGCCTGTAACTTGCGGTGCAGCCATTGATGTTCCTGATTTATAGCTGTAATCATTGTAGTAATTAGTTGAATAGATGGTTGTTCCCGGGGCACCCAGGTCTATGGAGGTCAATCCGTAGGCAGCACCACTGTTTTTTGTATCGTTGTGTGTCGTATTTGTCACAGATATCAAAAAATCGCTTTCGCAGGCGGTTGGCATGTCGCCAACAGCATCTACATCAGAATTGTTATTCATGGTAGCACCAACATTGAGTACACCTTGTGCGCCCAGTGAGTCATAAATGGCACACCAGATTGGAAAGTCCTCAGGATCGCCAAAATTCACACCAAAAGAGGCGTTGGTGGCAACGATAAAAGCGCCCTCTTCACCATTGGTTTCATTATAACGTGAACGCATCTCCAGAACATATCCATAGGCTTCAACAACAATGGATTCTGTGTTTGATGAACCGCGAATTGGCATTACTTTTGCACCCCAGTTGACACCGCATACACCGATGCCATTGTTTCCAATCGCTGCTGCTATGCCTGTTACATGGGTTCCGTGGGAACTCATGCTGATATTTCCATTATGATAAACAGCGTTCCAACCATCATAATCATCAATGTAACCATTGCCATCATCATCAATGTCATTGTCAGG
This sequence comes from uncultured Candidatus Cloacimonadota bacterium, assembly GCA_964441785.1. Classification (GTDB taxonomy): domain Bacteria; phylum Cloacimonadota; class Cloacimonadia; order Cloacimonadales; family TCS61; genus CAYYLA01. The sequence continues at coordinate 5,380 of CAYYLA010000166.1, forward strand.
TATTTCGGCACTGTTTTTCCAGAAATCAATATCATCATGGGTGAGATCATTACCAGAATCGATTATTGCTAATACAATGGTATCACCTAACGCTGTTACTCCACCTGTATTTATGTCCCAGGCTTCGGTTGCATCAACGTCTGCATCAATTGTACCTCCGGTTTGCCCGGTGTTTTCCAGATGCCAGAGCTGGTCGAAATACTCATCATCAGGATAGGTCTCACGCTCTTCGACATAATGGTTTAATTGAGCATATTCCACAGATTTTTTCTTCTTTAGTTCTTCAATTAGAAATTGAGCAGAAACGCTGTCTTCATCAAAGGAAAATAACCAGATGTTTAAGCGTTTACTGAGTTGATACACTTCTTTAAGATGATACCTGTCAAAGGAAGAACAGAGTGTTGGTATGGATTCTGGATTTGAATTGTTCAATTGAATGATAATTTCTCCAGGAACGTGGGATTTACCTGTCAAAAAGAAGAAGGTAAACATTATAAGCATTAATGTGAGTATCAGGGCCTTTCTACTCATGGTTACTCCTTATTTCATTAGGATTAATTTAATACTGCTTGTGTAATTATCTCTGGCTAATTTTCCAATATAAATTCCGCTGGCAACATTCTTAAGATTTTGGTTCAAACCATCCCATTTAACCAGATAATTACCAGGATCCTGTTCTTTGTTAACCAGCTGTCTAACCAGCTGTCCGCGGGTATTATAGATCTCAAGTTTCACTTTTGATTGCTCGCCTATGCTATAAGCGATGGTTGTTTCTGGATTGAATGGGTTGGGGTAAGCTCTGTTGATTTTACATAGTGAAGAGAGCACTTCGTCGTTGTCCACAGATGTCATTTCTGGTAAGTTTATAAAATCGATCCAGGCGGAATCATCGCCTCCATCTACATAATTATCTTTGTAATATACCCATGAAACTTGCTGTGTTCCAGCTGGTATTGTGACGCTGACCTCTGTCCAGTCAACCTCTCCATCCCAACGTTGTATTTCATTATTATCGATGGCAAAATAGAGATAATCATAATTATCTGCAGCATCATCTTCACATGAAACTTTGACCATATAGGATAATTCAAACGCTTCTGTAACGTTATGATTAAAATCTAACCGGGAAAATTGGCCACCAACAATATCACCTGATTTTATTGATTGGAAGCCATGCCAGGCATTGTTGTCGACTATCTGCCAATTGCTGTTTCCGCTAGATTGCCATTGCTCGGTAAGATCATATTCAAAACTCTCTTCTGTTATCGTGTCTAGCTGAAAATTGAGCTGAGTTGTAGTATCTGTAATATCAATAATTTCTTCGAAATATTCATAATCTCTTGTTACAATTTTAAAGGTAT
>CAYYLA010000167.1:0-4556 GCA_964441785.1 uncultured Candidatus Cloacimonadota bacterium
TTTTTACCTCAGATTGAAAAAGACAATACAAAAGCTTTCAGGAAGATAGTAATAAAATAAAAGAATTAAATCACTTAGACTCGGCAGCAACATATAATTTTCTACAAAAGTATGTTGCTAGGATATTACATACGATGAAATCTTGACAAATTACAGAGGCAAATAATTTTACAGTTTAATTATAATCAACAAGAATTATTTCTTAAGGATTGTATTTATCCGGCTCTCTCCACAAGAGCTATATCATTATGATATAGGGAATAATCAAAAGCAAGGATTATAATGTCTGCATGGGGTTGGCAGAAATTACTGGGGTTAGAAAGAAATTCTGAGAAACTGAATCATCCACGTCATCAACTTAGAATAAGTTGGTAATTCATACTTTCTAAATATAGAAAACCGTCTTATCCCCCAATGCATGAAAATCCTGAAATTATGAAAACAAGGAGTTATGTATGAAAAGAGGATTTTTTATTGCAATTTTGATATTGTATATTACAACATCAGTTGCATTTACTGTACAAGAGTTGTTACCGGAACTGGATTATGGTCCGTATCAAGTGGGATTCAAAACAATTGAAGCGTTTGATAATGGAAGAACCTATGGTTTTAGCAATATCAGTGGGAACAATTCCAGACCGATCCAGATATCCTTATGGTATCCAACCACAGAAGGAAAAAAAAAGCCAATGACATATCTGGACTATGACTACACATCGGTGACTGAGGTGGATTTTAATGCCGATGAGGCGAAAACAAAATCGCAGTTTAGAGATGAAAGAATCGAACGTTTCAGACTTAACAAGGCAGACCTTACAGCCTTGGATCAAATCATGAATATGGAGATGATTGCAAAGCGGAATTCTGCATTCATGGCAGAATCATTTCCGCTGATCATCTACAATCCCGGTGGAAACGAAAAAGCTTATGAGAACTGTATTATGGCAGAGTATCTTGCCAGTTATGGATACGTGGTTGTATCAACGCCTTCCTTTGGTACCGACAGCAGAGACATTGTTTTTGATATGGCATTATTGGAGTCATTAATTGCTGATACACGATTTACTTTATCCTATGTAAAAGAATTAGGAATAGTAGACAATGGGATAACCGTGATGGGTTTCTGTCTTGGTGGGTTTGTAAGTGCTTTATTTGCTCAAGAGAACTACGATGTTAAAGCACTTATTGAATTGTATGGGGAAATTGGCAATGAAGAAAGCAGAGTAAAATTCAGGAAAAATCCTTATGAAAAGTTGAAAAATCCTGAACTTGCCTACCTGCAACTGGATGTTTCAGACGCCGGGAAACGAGATTCATTTCTATATGATCAGTTAAAATACTCAGATGCCTATCAATTCCGTTATAACGATGTAAATTTCACATCTTTTACTGCTTATTATCTTCTTCAAACCTATCCATTTAAAGAAAGGGTTGCAAATTATGATCAACGCCTGGGTGTATACCAATCGTTATGTAAAAATGCATTGAACTTTATTAATTATCACATAAAAGGTAATGAGAAAGGTTTAGACTATTTGATAAGGGAAATCAATCAAAATGAAGGGAAAGATTTCTACAGTGCAGCCTCGAAACGAATTGGCAAAACAGCGCCTCCAAATTCTATCCAATTTTCAACAATGATACAATCTGATTTTGATAAAGCCTATAAAGCCTATAAAGAAGCAAAAAAAGAGAATGCCTCAATTTTCCTGTTTAAGGAAGAATTTTTAAATGTCTTGGGATATGAATATCTCCAAAATGGAGAGAACGCATTAGCTGTAAAAATTTTCACCTTAAATATGGAAGAGTATCCTGATTCCTGGAATGTTTACGACAGCCTTGGAGATGCATATTTTGCTAGTGAAGAGCATCAAAAAGCCAAAGAAAGCTATCAAAAATCTTTAGATCTCAACCCGGAAAACACCCATGCCGAAGAGAGAATCAAGGAAATAGAAAGTCAGTAAATTATGAGATAAATAAACATAAAAGGGTAATCACTATTAATTACCCTTTTATGTTTAAATATTATCCAAATATTGGATAGCAATAGATTCTTACTTCAACAAAATCATTTTTGCAGAACAAGACAATCTACCAGAATCAATAGAATAAAAATAAACACCGGACGATACGCTGGAACCTTTAAAATCAGTACCATCCCAAATTATCGTGTACACTCCCCTACCATTAACCATACAGCATAATTGATTAATCAATTGGCCACGTACATTATAAATATTTATAAAAACTGGCTGTGTAATATCCCTGTTAACCTGGAATTTAATAGAGGTTTCAGGATTAAAGGGATTGGGGAAATTACCCAGAATTGAGATCTCTGCAGGCAATATATCTTCAACCGAATTGTCATCAGCATCAACACCACCGGTAAAGCTTGTTAGATCACAGATTACGCCATAATTAACGCTTATCTCAATAATCTCTTCTCTTAATTGTTGTGCTGCATAGGAATCGGGATCCAAACTATAATACTCTACCAGTAGATGTTCGATTTTTAAGCTAGCCCATATCTTTGTTAAAAACTGATTTTGTGCATTTGTCGAATCAGTAAAGGCCAGATCATACATATAGTTTACCGGCTGACCAAATGCCATCCCATCCAACGCTGTTTCTACACTGGTTGATTGCTGATATCTTCCTGCAATCAGCAGTTGTTGTCCAAGATATAAATTAGGTAATGGATCAGGAAAGATTTCGACGACATCGTCGGCAATAAAATCTATTGTAGGTGATAATAACACCGGGTTTCTAATCTTCAGATAGAATTCTGTTAAGACAGATTCCAGTTCACCACTGCCAAGAAATTCGGCCTGACCTCCGTTATCAGCTGCTAATAATGTAAGCAATTGCGCATTAACATTTGATCCGATTCCAAAGGTAAACAAATTAATCTGCGTTTGGGTATCCTCAATCAAATCATTAGTAAAAGCAACAAGTTCTTCTGTGTTAGTAATACCAGTAGTTGCTTCACCATCTGTTAAAAAGATTATGATATTAGCAGTACTGTCGGAAGCTGATGCAAATTGCGGGACAGCCAGTTCAAATGCTCCAGAGATATTAGTTGCACCCTCAGCATAGATATGGTCTATATAGTTAAGTGCCAGCGCTTCGTTTTCATTATTATACAAAAGATGGGATACAGACAAAGCTCTAACATTAGTAGAGAAATCAACAATATTAAACTCATCTCCCTCATTCATATTTTCTACAATAAAAGATGCTGCATTTTTAGCCTGAGTTATTTTTGTACCCTCCATGCTACCTGATCTATCCAAAATCAAAGTAAAAACTTTGGTGATAACATTTTCGTTTTCTTCCGGATCCGGCTCCAGCAATGTCAGGAAAAAACCATCGCCATAATCATCTGGCACGTCAGCATGATCCAATAATGAGCTCATGGAAATGATCCCACCCATGGCATCACCCAAAGTATAGATCAGATTCAAATCCTGTGATATGATTTGATCTGCAAGATTAATCTCCAGGGTTGCGAGATGCCCATCATTTGTCTGCTCGCTTACCGGGAAATCATCCACATTAACCTCTTCAATCACTCTATCAGAATTGATTTCCAGGTTAAAGACAAAATTGTCGATATTTGTTGTCTGGATTAAATCATAATCAGAGGGATAGTTGTAAATCACCTCTCCAAAACTGTAATCCAACAATTGGACATAGGTCAACTCAACAATTATTGAATCACCAGCTTCTACCTCGTCAGGTATGGCAAAGTTCAAGGGTGTTTTGCCCAAATGTGCTTCTAAATAAGGATACATATCTTCTGGATTTCCAGGTAGTGAATCCTGCTCTCCCGGTGCAATGATCGCTTCGTACCAGGTGTTATCAATAAACCATCTTAGATTTGTTGCACTCGCTTGTTCTTCCAGAGGGAAAGAAAATACTGTTAATGTATTAACATTTGTATTGTTAATAAAAACAAGCTCCGTTTTTGTCTCTGCTACCTGATTTGTAATAGTAGTATTAATATTACAGGATGTTAATTTCAGAAAAACCCCATCAGTAGCATCAACAACAGCAACACCATTAGCAAAGATATATGATGAGATCAGGAGAAATACTAGTAAAATCGTTATCTTTTTCATCTTACTCCCCCTTCAATATTGCAATTTTCGTAATAGTTACTTGTGAAAGACTTTCACATTTGATAAAATATATTCCGGAGGATACATTCCTGCCCGAATTATCTTTGGCATCCCACATCACCAGATTATCTCCTTTTTCAAAGATATCATCAGTTATGCTCCTAACGAATTGCCCTTTGATATTATAAGCATCCAGATTTATCCTTTGAGATTCTTGAATATTGAATCGTATATTGATTCCACCTCTGTTGTTTTTCATGCTACTTGGATTAGGATAACAATCCAACGTAAGCGATGGCTCTGATAATATAGGATAATCTGCTGGTAACTCCTCTTGCAAAATAACCTGATGTGGATTATCAATATTACACAGGGGCGTTGGCCTTCAGGGCCATGCGGATATAGGCAACCGGTAGATGGGTTTCGTAACCAAAG
>CAYYLA010000167.1:4586-6718 GCA_964441785.1 uncultured Candidatus Cloacimonadota bacterium
ATATTCAGCTGGAATTATTCCACTATACGAAGCACCGGAAAAACTCATATCCGAGCAGGCAAAGTTCAATTCACCATATTTTCTATAATGGATAACAACATCTGCAACATTATCGGTATTATCAACAGCTGTAGCATTGATTGTTATTGGCGTACCAGGAGTATAGGTTGTTATTGGTTCGTGTTCGATTGCAGGTAATTCATTATAACCAACAGCTATTGAGTAACAATTTGTCACTGGATCCAATGAAGGATAGGTAGAAATCGTCTGGCCATCCGAAGCGGATATATAATAAGTCAAACCAGGGAATTGGACATAGGCAGCCGGAATTGTTGCAGACCATACACCCTGTTGATCTTCATAAAAGGCTGCCATGCTGTAGGAATCAGCCGAAACCTGTTTGTAATATAGGTTAACCGAACTGGCATAGGGTGGAATAGGATCCTGGATATAGATATCCAACGTTATATCCGTTGATGCGGGTTGAGGATTCTCTAATTGAGTCTCTGTATAACCCGCTAAAGAAATAACAGGATTAGAGCCCGGCATATAGAATCCTACGCCGGTTGAGGTTTCATTATCCTTTGCTACAACTACTTCAGTAATTCTGGTTAATCCATTCATTGTTTCATCATTACTTTTATATCGAACAGAATATAGATTTGCCACAAACTCACCAATATCTGAAATTATCTCATCAAAATTATCATAGATATGATAGTATATCCCCTGGGGGTTTGTCATTTCTGCTATGGGGACGTATTGATCAAGCTGGTCTTGTAAGGTATTATCAAAAATTGGAAATACAATTATCTGATTTGGCAACAACCGCTCTGCCAGCAAATTATCAAGTGTCCAATTAGTCACTGAATCATTCTCATGAGAGCTGGCATCTGTAAGCATAATTTGAATCTTTTGTGCACCAGGTCTGAAATTAAACAGGCAAGCTTCGGCCATTGAACCAAATTGATTTTCAGGATAATCTCCACCACTACCCAAACCATGTTCACCCAGTTCTATATTATCTATGATGGAAATAATCTCATCAGGATCTTCATAGAGATTGTAGTCATTATAAACATAAAAAATATCAGCAAAAACCAGAAATCCTATTCGATAATTAATTTGACTTTGTGTAAGAGAATTCACAAAACTCTGCATATTATTTCTCACAGCTTCTATCTCTTGCCCCATACTTCCGGAGACATCCAATACAAAAATGATGTCTGCCATACGGTCTCTGGCTTCCCCTTCAGGTTGAATAATTTCAACAAACTCGGTTTGTTCATAACCATTTTCGTAGATTGTGAAATTGCCTTCATCAAGAGATGTCAGAGGAGTCCCAAGTGAATCAATATTGACATTCATATAGACAAAAGGGAAATTCTGGGAATTCAGATTAATCAGATTAACATCTAATATCTCCGGTTCTTCCCCTGTAATTAAGAAATTATCAATATACCATCCAAATCCAGGAACAGATGCATCGGAAACCAGCTTAAAAGCTATCATCACCTCTCGGTTGTTATAGCTTGTGATATCTATTTCACAACTTCGCCATTCATCATCACTGGTTCCACTCCGCTCATCAATCTCTGTCCAGGAAGCACCATTGTTCGTTGAAATCATCACAAAACCATGATCATAAGCCGATTCAATAGAAAACCACTCGTAAAACGACACGGTGATATTTGATGCAGCAGGTAAATCAATTGGAGTTGTAAGCAAAATCCAGTTACAGTTGTTTGAGTAAAAACCATCCAGATTTGTTCCAGCACAGTTTGCTGATTCATAACCCGAATCAGGACCCAAAGTTGGTTCACCCATTTCCCAACCACCATTGAAATCCCAGTTGTTGGTTCCTTCAAAATCCTCAAAAATTATTTGAAAATTCCGAGTTTGCAATCTAGTTCGATCAGTTTGATATCTCTGGATTCCAGGCTGTACATTAAATTTCCCCTTTGGAATGGTAATTTGATTTGCAGATAAAATCACCGTAGCTAAAATTAAAATAATTAGAATAAAATGTTTCATAATTCCTCCCCCATAAACCTAATACTTAAATATTTTTTTCAATACTACCAACTTCCGAAAATTCATTCTGCACAGATTATTTATGTCACTTCGTTTTT
>CAYYLA010000168.1:0-4390 GCA_964441785.1 uncultured Candidatus Cloacimonadota bacterium
AAAGTCTCCCATGGTGATTTCCTGAAGTATCGTGTATTCCCCACCAAAAACCATTACAATCCCCATACTGATTGATATTATCAAAAATAGAGCAGGATGAAACATCCCGAAAATTCGTACAAGCGCAATATTCTCTGTTACATACCTGTAAGCAGATTTTGATACACGATTAACCTCTGAATCCTCTTGAACAAATGCTTTGATTACCCGTATACCTGATAGACTTTCTTGAACCTGACCCGACATCGTCGCAAATGAGAGCTGAACCTGCTTAAAATGATGATGTATTCTCTTACCAAAAAAGATGATTATTACTGATAAAATTGGCATCGGAATAATTGCTAAAAGTGTTAACCTGAGATTAATGTTAATCATAAATAAAATGGAGGCTACTGACATTAAAACAATATCAACAATGATAACAAATCCAAAACCCATCAACATCCTTACAGCATTCATATCATTTGTTGCATAGGCCATCAAATCTCCGGTTTGTGATCGATTGTAAAAATTCCTTGATAATGACATCAAATGTTTGTAATACATTTCCCTGATATCTCGATCAATTATCCAGGCATTCCCAATCAATAATAAACGCCAGAGATAACGGGTAGCAGCAATACCCACAGCAATGCCTAAAATCATTAAAGGATACTTAATCAAATCACCATGCTCTACTCCGGGAATCGATACAAGATCAACCGCTTTTTGCATTATCTTTGGTACAACCAATTGAAATATATCAACAAGTACCAATAGAATCAATCCTAGAAAGATCTTAAACCAGTTTTTTTTTAATATGGGCATAACCCTGGAAAATGTATTCATTTCTGTTAACCTTTTAAATTGATGAGTGGAATTGCAGGGTAAAGCAAACGCCACCCTCTTCTAAATTTCGAGCATCCACAAACCCACCATATCCATCCATTAATTTGCGAACTATATAAAGACCCATCCCCGTGTTGGCATGATCTCCAAACTTAAACCCTTCATCATATATTTTGTCTATTATCAATTCAGGAATCGGTTTACCATTGTTTTCTATTGTTATTAAAACCTTATCGGCTTTACGGTTACAACTAATATAAACCCGACTGGCCTCTCCGTGTGTTATAGCATTACTGACTATATTTTCAATTACAGAACTGAATGAATCGTCAGCAATAACTTCACATTTTGTAAATGGATCCAATTCAACTTCTTTGTAATTTTGTTTTATTTCTTCAATTATCCCTCTCGCTGATATTGTCTTTAGCATATCATGAGAACTCATAAAACTCTCAAATTTCTTCATGTTATTTATTAGTTGAATACTCTTTTTTATTCGATTAGAAATCTCATCAAAGATCTTTTCATCATTGTTTCTACGATAAATAGAAATCCCACTGTTTATTGTTGCAATATCATTTGCCAGGTCATGACGTAGAATCTTATTAATAAGATGTAAATGATCTTTCTGCGAATTAATCTGATCCTCTAAAACCCTTCTTTCCTCTATCTCTTTATTTAATTTTCGATTTAACTCAGAAAGATTATTATTTTTAAACTCCAGTGATTGTGCCACTTTTTTTCTGAAATTATACCTGCTAACTAGTAAAACACCTGAAATCAAACCAAATATAATTACCAGATTCAAAGCATAAATTGTGGTTTGTTTCTTCTCAATGCTGGATACTGTCATCTGATGTTCAATTAATCGCTGCTCTTCATGCCTCTCAATCTCATAAGTAGCCTGAAGATGTTCTAATGTATCGGAATCCAGTTGCTTTTCAATTGTTGAATTAATATCAGACAGTTCTTTGGTATTCTTATACGCCGCCTCATAATCACCCTGTAATTCATTAACCTGAATTAATACAGTAAGTTGCCGTACTTTAATCTTCAACGCATTATAGGAATCTTTGTAACGAAGATCTTCAGCAGCTTCCTGCAGAATTTTTTTTGACTCGGATAATTTTCCCCATTTCAGATATACTTCACCAATATTTACTTTCGAACTTATGCTGACGATATAACTATTTTTCTCTCTAATCTTTTGAGCTTTCCGATTATACTCTATTGCCTGTGGATAATCTTCCAGCATCATACTAATCCAGGCTAGATGATTATAAGTCAATGCTTCATGCCATTGTGAACCAATCTTTTTACCATCCGCTAAAGCATTTTCCGCATTCCATCGAGCTAAATCAAAATTCCTTATATCCATATAGGTTGTAGCGATTATTATATCACTGTTAATCTTAAGATATGTATCATTAAGTTTTTTATATCGTTCCCTGGCACTAGTTAGATATAAAATCGCCATCTGAGGATCATTCTTAGCTTTGTAACTCTTACCAATCTCTAACAATATTTCTGCAGTTATATTTTCATTATTAATAGCGTAAGATAGATCCAATGCTTCAAAAAGTAAATCAACCGCTTTATCCACTACAGATAATTCCAAATTAAGCTTTGCAAGATTGATTAATGATTTAACATACACTTCTTTATTATCAATCTCTTTAGAAAGTTCACTTACCCGGATGAAGGACTTATAAGCATCAACAAATTCTCCCCTTTCCTGATGTAACTCGCCTGTCTTTAGTCTCATTCTAACTTCAAGATCAGGATTACCATAGGAGATCGCATATTGCAACGCTTCTTCTGCAATCATTGCTGCAGTCTCAATATTTATGATTTCGTGATATTCAATTAACTCTAAATATAGCTGAATTTTCTTTTCACCTGTCAATGTCTCCAGTAAATGCACTTTATCCTTTGCTTTGCCTCCAGTATCTATCAAGGCAAATAAAGAAATACAAAAGACACTTATCAGGAATAAACAGATTAATTTCTTCAAAATACTCCTATTTGTCGTACTTTTCTATATATAACACAGCACAGGCTTTTGCCATTGCTCTAATTCTACCAATATATGCAGCCCTCTCCGTTACACTGATAACACCTCGTGAATCTAGCAAATTGAACACATGAGAACTTTTTAACACTAAATCATAGGCAGGATAAACAAGCTTCTTCTCAATTAAATGAGCTACCTGTAATTCATACTCTTTAAAGGTTTTGAAAAGAAAATCTACATCAGCTTCTTTAAAATTGTAGCCAGAAAATTCTACCTCTTTATCAAAAAAAATCTCACCATACGTTGTTGTATCATTCCACTTCAAATGCTTAAAATTATCAACATTCTGGATATACATAGCCAGACGCTCCAGCCCATATGTTAACTCTACACTTACAGGAAAAACCTCAACGCCACCAACCTGCTGAAAATAAGTAAACTGTGATATTTCCATTCCATCAAGCCAAACCTCCCAGCCTAACCCCCACGCTCCTAAAGTGGGCGATTCCCAATCATCTTCCACAAAACGAATATCATGCTTCTCGACCTCAACCCCAATTGCCTTTAAACTCTGTAGATATAAATCCTGAATATCCTCTGGAGTTGGCTTAATTATTACCTGAAATTGATAGTAGTGTTGCATTCTGTTTGGATTTTCACCATAACGACCATCCTTGGGTCTTCGACATGGCTGTGGATAGGCTATAGAAGTAGGTTTACTACCCAATGCACCAAAAAATGTTCCCGGATGAAATGTACCCGCCCCCATCTCTATATCATATGGTTGAATCACATTGCATCCTTGTTCTGCCCAATATTGCTGAAGCTTAAATATTATATCTTGAAAATTCATCGTAATCCCTTTTATATCCATTTTTTACATATTTAATCAATCATGTTCTTTTCTTATCAGGAGTAAATCCAGTCAAGAAATTTCCCGTCAAAATATCATCTAACCTGAGAATTGTATCTAATCTTTTTTCTCTTCCCTTTTCTTTAGTTTGGAAGTTTTGCCGGCTAAGGGGAATAACACCCGGCTATACTATACCCGGTTGTTACCAATCTATTCGTTCCCTTTTAATTATCTTTAGTTTAATTAAAGATGTTGATTCATCATAACATTCACGGCAAAACAAGCTTGCAACATTCTAATAACCCGAGTCGGGTTTTATGGAAAATCTGAACCTTGATTCTCGACCAAAACCCGACTCGGGTTTTGAAAATTATTGTTGGGAGAGACCTATGCGATTGCCTTCACTATCCTCAAACTCAGCAACATAACCATATGTTCCTACAGAGGTTTTAGGATACAACATTCTACCATTATTCTCAAGTACCGCTGACAAGATCTCATCAATATCTGTTGTATTAAAGTATATTAAAACACCGCTGTGAGAAGGTTTGTACACATCCCCCTTAACCAGAGCTCCCGTGATACCCGACTCCACCTCGTTAAAAGGAAACAATGCCATTATATACCCATCTATTTCCTCATAATCAAACTCAAATCCAAATTCCTGAATTTAAACTTTTTTAAAAATAGTTTCC
>CAYYLA010000168.1:4400-6693 GCA_964441785.1 uncultured Candidatus Cloacimonadota bacterium
GGTGTGGCTACTTTTTATGCCCAATTTAACCTCGAACCCCGGGGGCGACATATCATCAAGATCTGCGATGGCACGGCCTGCCATGTCAAGGGCGCCCCAAAATTGGTCAATGCTGTCGAGGATGAATTTAATCTCAAATCAAAATACATTCTTATAAAAATCAACTGCCCTATCCATATCATTAACCGGTATCTCAAAATATCCTACGGGATTTACAATCTTTTTCATCATACCTCGTTTTATCCTAGATTTCCACTACAAAATAACCTGTTCTAATATTAATCGATTTACAAATTATGCAATCAAAAAAAAACAAACCCGACTCGGGTTGTATGGAAAATCTAATCTTTGATTCTCATCAAAAACCCGACTCGGGTTTGAAGACATTCTTGCAAAATTTTTATTTTAACAACACCATCCTCTTGCTCATTTTTGCTTTATCTATAATCAAATGGCAGAAATATAATCCGCTGGAAACCTTCCGTCCATAACGATCATTACCATCCCAATAGATATGGTTAGTACCAGAAGTTGATTCTTGTAATAAAAAATCCCTTATCAACTGCCCTTTAAGGTTAAAAACTTTCATCTCACCTTTAACATCTATACATCTATCTCCATCTATATCAAAGGCAATCGTTATACCATTATTTTGAGAATTTCCACTTCTTTTAAAGGGATTTGGATAACAACGAAGATTAACATCTAATGGTACAATCTCATCTTCTTCTACACCATTTTCATCAAGGTGAACACCCTGACCCCAATCTCCCGATACAATTTCTCCAACCGACATATCAATACTATATCCGTTAAAAAGAAGACCATTACCCTCGTTAAATTGCCAATAACCTGTTAATCCATCTTCATTCCCTGTTAGATATTCATCATAATTTTGATTGATTATGCAACTGCCAATAACACATTCCCAAATCCTTACTTCATCAATCCTACCCCGGAAAGCATTACTGCAATTTTCTTTGTTACCAAGTGTTAATTGATTCTCGGTATGGTCTGCCAAGTCTCCAGATAATGGCTGCGTTAGTGTATATCCAACCTGAGACCCATTAACATACAATGCCAGATCATTTGCAGAGGGATTGTAACTGAATCCAACATGCTGCCACTGATCCAACTCCAACACAAAATTGTCCGATGTTATCATACTGTTTGAACCATCAGCAAAGAACAACCATAAACCAAGACACTGACTTTGATTAGAAGAGTTCATTAGGTATAATGAAAATGCACCCTTATCAACAATCCTGCCCATTCCAACAGATGAATTAGCTCCCCAGTCTGAAGGATTAATCCAGGCCTCAAAAGTAAATGCTGAAGATAAGCCCAGATTCCCATCAATCAGAATCACAGCTTTATCATCATTATTCTCAAATTTTAATGCACTTTCTCCATCAAATACCTCTACTTCAGATTCCTTGGTAACATCCAATACAATGTCATCATAACCAGCTCTTAGTGTTATCGAATACTCCCCTGGCTCATTATAAACCCAATGCGGATTTTCCTCCTCACTATCAATAATCCCATCACTATCAAAATCCCACTGCCAGAAATCTACATTATCTGAACAAATACTCTCAAATTGTATCTCCAAAGGTGCATGACCACAGGATTGAGATTGCTCAAAATCGACCTTCAACTCAGCAAATTTCCTACAGTAAAAATCATAACCACCATTTTCGCCTTCGGCAGACTGACCTAAAACATAAATTTCACCATTATTTATATAAAGATCATACAATGCCTCCGAATATTCTGAACCATCAATATATCGCCATAATTCATCTCCTGTGCTATCCAGACACAGTAAGAAAAGATCGTCTGTTTTTAGATCACTAAATCTACATGATCCTCCTATTATTATGTTTCCATCATCTGTCACATTAACGGATCTACCAAAATCGTAAAACCCAGCGATCTCATAATGCTCTTTCCAAATCACCTGCAAATCACTATCAACCATTACTACGCCTACATCCAGAACCTCTACTCCTTCCGCAGTTGTACTCCCAATAAAGCAATAATTTCCTTCAGATGTTTCACAAACAGAAAAACCATGATCACAATCACCTTGGTCATTATCAATTATCCAATATGTATTAAAACCTAGCATCTCTCCATCGGGACTTACCTTAACCAGATAATAATCTCTATTCCTGCCTGTTGCTACTCCCGGAGTATCAAACATCCCCGTTGCCCCAGCCAAAAGATAATTCCCATCACTAGTTTCAATTACACAATTACCCTGCTCCGAATGTGATGTTCCAAATGT
>CAYYLA010000169.1:0-6663 GCA_964441785.1 uncultured Candidatus Cloacimonadota bacterium
ATGAACTGCTGCCTACAAGTCGCGCCTATGGTAAAGGGCACGATAGTTTGTTTGGCCTGATCGCAGGTATGGTAATGATGGCTTTGAGTTTACTTTTGATGAAATAGAGGGAAGGTAGTAGGTAGCAGGTAGTAGGTAGTAGATAAGGATCGTTATTGGAAATTTTGGAGGAGCGTGATCGGCTTTTGACGGAGCTAATGGGAATTTGTAGGAATTCATAGGAACTAGTAGGAATACGATTGAAAAAAATAATGGAAAATAAATAATGTGCCGTGTCCTAGAACAAGTGGACTGGAAAAACTGAAATCTAAGAAGTAGTTAGTAAGTAGCAGTGGGACTTGATTGTTACACTTGCGGGACTGAGTTTAGAAGAGCAGGCTATCAAAGACAATGATCATAAGCAATACTATACTATATATAAGATTCAAATAAAAAAAAATAGCAAGTCAAAATAAATAATAACAAAATCTAAAATAATTCTGTAATTATTCATCTCTCTTCGTGCCTTAGTGCCTTGGCCTGTCCCGCCGTAGTTTTTCTTACGGAGGCGGATGACTTTGTGGCTGATAAATGCATTTATGAACTAAATCAAAAAAACTTTTGTTTGACAAAAAAAATAATATTATCTTTTTAGCACTCATAGAAATTGATTGCTAAATTTAAGAAAAAATTCAATAGATAAGGAGGGAATTATGGCAAAGCAAATGAAATTCAGTCATGATTCAAGAACAACACTAAAAGCTGGTGTTGATAAGTTAGCAGATGCTGTAAAAGTAACCCTTGGACCTAAGGGAAGAAATGTAGTTTTAGATAAAAAATTCGGATCACCGCTTATCACAAAAGATGGCGTCACAGTTGCAAAAGAAATAGAATTGGAAGATCCATACGAAAACATGGGTGCTCAATTAGTAAAAGAAGTTGCAGAGAAAACACACGATATCGCTGGTGACGGAACAACAACAGCGACAATTCTTACTCAGGCAATTATTAATGAAGGGTTAAAACATGTAACAGCTGGTGTAAACCCCATGTACCTTAAAAAAGGTATTGAGAAAGCAGCTGACGCTGTTAAAGCTCGCATCAAAGAATTAAGCAAAGAAGTTAAGAATAATGAAGAAGTTGCTCAGATCGGTAGCATTTCAGCTAACAATGATAGTGAAATAGGAAACCTGATTGCAGAAGCAATGGCATCAGTTGGTAGAGAAGGTATTATTAATGTAGAAGAAGCCAAATCTATCAACACTTATTTCGAAAAAGTTGAAGGCATGCAGTTTGATCGTGGCTATCTTTCACCATATTTTGTAACAAATTCAGACAAAATGATCACAGAATTCGAGGATCCTTTCATCCTTCTTTTTGATAAAAAAATCAGTGTAATGAAAGACCTCTTACCTATCCTTCAGGAAGTTGCTCAGCAGGGCAAACCACTTGTAATTATCTCTGAAGACCTCGAAGGTGAAGCATTAGCAACACTTGTTGTAAACAAACTTCGCGGCACACTGAATGTAGCTGCAGTTAAAGCTCCTGGTTTTGGTGATAGAAGAAAAGCCATGATGGAAGATATCGCCATCCTTACAGGTGGAACAGTTATCTCCGAAGAATTGGGACGCAAACTTGAATCTGCCACAATTACAGATCTTGGATTAGCCAAAAAAGTAATTATTGATAAAGAAAACACTATCATCCGTGAAGGCAATGGAAAAGCAGAAGATCTTGAAGCAAGAATCAGTCAGATCAAGGTTCACATCGAAGAAACAACCTCAGATTATGATCGCGAAAAACTTCAGGAGCGTATGGCTAAACTCAGCACAGGTGTTGCCGTAATCAAAATTGGTGCAGCTACCGAAACTGAAATGAAAGAGAAAAAAGCCCGTGTTGATGATGCACTTCACGCAACTAGAGCAGCTGTTGAAGAAGGCATTGTAACAGGTGGTGGAACAACACTCATCTATGCCTCACGCGCGATTGATGATCTTGAGCTTGAAGATCACGAAGAAAAAGTTGGAGCAGAGATTCTTCGCCAGGCCCTTACTCGTCCGGCATATCATATCGCATCAAACGCTGGAGAAGAAGGTGCTATAGTTGTTGAAAAAATCAAAGCTTCTGATGAATTCCATTTTGGATTCAACGCAGGTAAAGGTCGTTTTGAAGACCTCTTTAACTCCGGTGTAATCGATCCTGCCAAAGTAGTTCGCAGTGCCCTGCAGAATGCAGTTAGTATTTCTGGACTTTTCCTCACAACAGAATGCGTAATCACAGACATCAAAGAAGATGAACCACCAATGCCACCAATGCCAGCTGGCGGTGGAATGCCAGGTATGTACTAAAATCCTTGGACATAGATATAACAGAAAAGCAGGATACTTTGTTATCCTGCTTTTCTTTCTTTTAAACGAGACACAACCCATCCAACTCTTAAATCTAAATAATAGTTACATAATAATCGTCCAGATAACTAATCCACCTGAATCACCCTTTAACTAATCAGAGCCAAAGCAAATGCCAACAGAAATTGCTTGACACTAAAAGCCTCAATTTTTTTCCATATATTTCGTGCCGAAGTGGTGAAATTGGTAGACGCAGTGGACTCAAAATCCTCCGAATTTCGGTTCGTGCCGGTTCGAGTCCGGCCTTCGGCACCATTAATTTTATTTTATGGAGGCCAATAGATAATAAATTATATGGACATCTGTCTGGACAATTTTTAATATTTTCTTATTCTTTATATATCTGGAGGTCTAAATTATGAAAGCTAAATTTATCTTAGCTATTATGATCATTTCATTAATAGCGCCATTAGCCTTAAACGCAATTTCACAAGCAGCAGTTATTTTCTTATTAATTGAACCAAGTTCCAGGGCCGCGGGTATGGCAGAAGCCTATGTTGCTCAAGTTGACGATGGTTTTGCCGGGTATTGGAATCCCGGTGCTATGGCTTTTAATCGCAAAACTCAATTTGCCAGTATGTATTCAAACTGGTTTGGTGAACTTTTCAATGACATGTATTATTTTCATGTTGCAGGTAACACTTACATGGAAGATATTGGAAACCTTGGCATGAATATTACCTATATGACTTATGGTGAGCAGGACAGAACAGATGCCGAAGGTAACGATCAGGGTACATTTAACAGTTATGACTTAGCCGTTGGTGTAACCTATGCTTATCAGGCAAATGAAAACCTTGGTATGGGTTTAACCTTTAAATACATCCTCAGTGATCTCGCTCCTGAAGGTACCGGTAATACAGAACAGGGCATCAAAGGACAGGGAATGAGTTATGCATTTGACCTTGGTCTTCTTCATAAGGGCGTTGATTTTGGTCAAATTCTGGTATCACCATATAATGGATTAATTGCAGCCTATAATGGTATTGGTTCACTTGTAGGATTCGGACCAGCCAATTACTCAGGTTATTCTGTTCCTGTTGATAATCTGGACTTTGGTTTCAACTTCCAAAATATTGGACCTAATATCACTTATGTAAACGAATCGCAATCAGATCCACTTCCAATGAACTGGAGAATGGGTTTCTCTTACAGGGCAATGGATACAGAATATAGTAAATTCACAGTAAACATGGACATGAGTAAGGTTCTTGCCAATGATGACCCAGTATTACAAAGAATTTTCACAGCTTGGACAGATGATTTCAACACCCAGGAAGATGATGAGGGTAATGAAATAGATGACTTTGAATCAGTTGAAAACTTCGTAAACTCTATAGAAATCAAAGAGATCGTCTGGAACTGGGGTGCTGAATATGTTTATATGGACTTATTATCGTTAAGAGGTGGATACATTCTGGACCGTCTTGGTGATATTAAAGGATTTTCTTTTGGTGCAGGGATTCATTATCTCTTCAATAACGGATACCTTTTTAATATAGATTACGCTTTCCAGCCTGGTGGTGGATTACAGGATTACAACCAGACACTTTCTGTTAAATTAGAATTCTAAGGCTTATGAAAAAGCAGGCTTTAATAATCATTCCGATTATACTCTTAATCGGAATAAATCTGGTCGCGGCTCCACTTAAGTTTATCAAGAAAGAAGATCAGTCTTTAACTCAGTTGAAGAAACATCCGCTGGAAGATGTTTTCTGTAAACCGATTCATCCTTCTGAGAATAAACGCAACCTTAATCGTGCATTGGTTCTATTGATAGAATTCAATGATGATGAGTTATACGAGGATAATCCATCCACAACAGGGAATGGAAAATTCGTACAAGACCCATCAGGTTATCCGATAACACTGGGTAAACCACCTCATAACCGTGATTATTTCAGAATGCAAATGGAAGCTGTCAAAAATTACTATAAAGCAGCCAGCCTCTATTATGAAGAAGGTGGTAGAGAATATGGCTTGAATCTTGATTTTGACATCTATCCAGAACCGGGAACAAATGGCGAACATATCGCATACACACTACCAGAAGCGATGTCCTATTACAATCCTGGAACTAGTGACTATCAATTGATGGTTTCACGTTTTGAAGATTATTTTCAACATTGCTTTACCACTGCAGATCAGGATGAGAACATTGATTTCAGTCGATATGATCACTTTGTGCTTATTCATGCAGGATCAGACTGGCAACATGATGTAAACGGTGATACCCCTTCAGATATACCATCGTTTTTTATCAGAATTGGTGAGGGTAAAGAGGTTGTTGTTGATGATGGAATTGTTATATCCTATGCCTGCAATGTACCTGAAACAATTACACAGGATGTTACAGTTGAAGAAGGCGAGATAAATTATGTCAGTGGTTATGGCTTGGTAAACGCAGTATATGCACATGAATTTGGCCACTCTCTTGGATTTGTAGATCTTTATAATACGCGCAACAACTATCCCATTGTTGGATATTATGACATTATGGATAGTGGTGGACTTGGCCGCTTAACATTTCCAGTTAATGCTAATGGAGATATTGATTATGACGACCCTATAGCTTACTATGATGTCGAGGGTTGTCTTCCTATCTTACCTGGAGCCTGGTCCAGGATATTAGCCTGGGAAGAGCAATTTCGCTATAGAGGATATTTAAAAGACATCTCAGAACTTAATCTTGATGAGACCATTCGATTGAATCCGGCATCAAAAAAGCCATACTCGGCAACGGGTAAACTCTATTTTGTAAAAATTCCTCTAAATGATCATGAATATATCCTTTTAGAAAACAGACAGGTAGATCCAGATGGAGATGGAGGAACAGCAGTACAAAGCTCTGATGATAAACGAGTTATTCTTTATCCCACTCCTATCTCCGATGCTGTATTAGATACATTAACCTATGAATATGATTTCCTGCTTCCCGGCTGGTTCAGATCCACTGGTGAAGCATTAGGTGGTGGTTTACTTGCCTGGCATATAGATACAGAACTGCTTTATAAAGATAATAATTTTGATAATAACACTGTTAATCCAAGCTTAGCTGAACGTTCTGTTAAGATAATCGAAGCAGATAATATCCATGATCTGGGCAATCCATACGCTCCCAGTTGGGCCTGGCGTGGTACAGAATTTGATCCCTACTTTAAATTTGCTCCAATCCTTGATAGTGATGGATATTTTCTAAGTTGGGATATTGACTATTCCGAGGAAGGACAACTTTCTACACATAATGATATGTTATCTTCTACATCTGAGCCTGCGTTAGAAACTAATCAAGGAAACTCATCAATCTACTCAATTTACGATATCAGCAGCTATTCAGTTAATATGCATGAAGAAAGAAATATCACATTTAAGATAGGTGTTAATCTTTACGATTCAGTAACGATTCTGTCTCATGAAGATTCATTACATGCAATGGGTTATGTTGGATCATCTTTTGCCTTACCATCATTTCCTGCTATCAGTGATAACCAAGTTGACTTTTATAATCTGATTGGTGATTCCTGGATGAAAAATCCACTATCAGAAGCACTACCAATAGATATTAACCCAACACAACCTGTTATTGCAGCCAATTACCTGCCGGACATTAATCAGGAAGGTGATGAGTTTGCCGTTGTTCAAAACAAAAGTTTGAGCTTTATTAACCCACTTTCAACGCATGAAGACAAAGTTTTCACAATTAATTTCTCATCGGAAATTTCAGATGCTCCTCTATACATTAGCGATTCCGCCATTTTGATTACTGCAACCGAAGATTATTTATACATTGATGAAGATTCTCTCGAAATATCCAATGCAAAATGCGCCTATAATGAAGAAAATCTCGTTGCCCTAACACATGATAAACTCTATCTGATAGACCCGTTAAACCCACAAGATTATGAGGTAATAGCGCTAAATGAGTCAACCGGTGATTATTATCCAATCATTTATAAAGATGATGCAACCCCGGAATACGATGCAGTATTTTTCCAGGGTATTAATGGTAATATATACAAATACAATTATGAAACTGTAGAAAAGATTTTCCAGTTGTATCCCTATGATGTAGAGCATCCAACCCAACTGGCTTTGGCAAACGGCTTGGAGGACAACCAGATTAGTATCTGTTTCGGTGCTGAGAATAAAGCCTTTGTATTGGATCTTTGGGGAACATTAGCTGATGGATTCCCCCTGCTTATTGAGGACAAGAATTTCGCTTCATCAAAACATCCAATGGTGTTAACCATAGATAATTTATCTATCATTTATCTTC
>CAYYLA010000170.1:0-6652 GCA_964441785.1 uncultured Candidatus Cloacimonadota bacterium
ATTATTATAAATAGTTATAACTATCAAACAAAATGATAAATTTGAGCCACATAAAATATTTGACAAAACTATTCTAAAAAACATTTTATGACGCTATCTAAGGATACGCATATTGAGGCCAATGCTGTAACATTAGAAATGTTGCTATATACAGTGGAAAACGTTTGTATATAGGAAGGAGAGATGATGAAGATGTTGTTGTTAAGGCCTTGTATTTATTTGATATTAAGATTTAAATACTATAGATATTTTGACCTGAGTCGAGCGATTATTAACTGAATTATTAGCCTTCAATGTTGCTACGAATAATTATAACAAGGATGTAGTTGAACATGAGCGCAAGGCAATATATGAAACAGTAAAAAAGGGGGAAATATCGAGTAGATAAACTGGAACATTAATTGGCTTTTACATCACCCGAATAAAAAAGGGAAAAGCGAGTAGAATTTTATCGAACTTGAAATCAATTTAAAGACTACTACACTTTATCCCATAACCGTTAACCATATAAAATTATTTGTAAAAAAGTGCAAATAGTTTTTCTTTATCATGGAGAAATAAAATGAAAGCTAAAAATCTTATCTTATTAGTTCAATTGATTTTATTGCTAGTTGTTAATGTCTCTGCCCAAGAGACTGTTGTAACGCAAAATCCTGATCCTAATCCAGACTATGTAACATATGAAGAATATATGAAATTGCATCCTTTTGAAAATACTGTCTATTCAGAAGTGTTAAGAAATTCAACAAAAAAAAGAAATACAGGATATCTTGTTGTTGTTGAATCAGGCATATATAATGATATATCAAATTCTATCACAATTTATCAAGAAGATTTAGCAGAAGAGAATTATAACACTTATGTTGTTGAATATACTGGATCGTCATGTGAAGATTTAAGAGATTTGATTATATCATATTATCAATCCGAAAATATAATTGGAGCATTTTTAATTGGCGACCTTCCTGTTGCCTGGTATGAGATGGAAGGATCTTTTGATGATGAAAATCATTGGGATCCAAATCTTCCTGGAAGTTGTTTTTTCCCTATAGAGCACTATTTCTCCGATATGGACGGAATTTGGATATATAGTAGTAACAATCCGAATTATTTTGATGATCATACTGGTGATGTACATCCTGAAATAAGTATAGGACGAATCAAAGCAGATAATATACCTCTAATGATAGAATCAGAATCTGAACTAATCAACAATTATTTTCAAAGAAATCATTCATTCAGAAATGAAATACTTTATACGAATAATGCTCTACTATATGTGGATGATGATTGGGTAAGCAATTCACCTGATTATCTAAATGCATTAGAAACACTTTATTCAAATATTGAATTAGTAACTGAAATTAACCAGACAACTGCTGATGACTATGAAGAAAATAGACTTACAGACGAATATGATTTTATTCAAGTTCATTGCCATTCGAATCCAGACTGGCATTCATTTAAAGAAAATAATGGAAATAACACAACCAATTTTGGTAGTATTTCATTATCGTCGATGAATCCAACTTCCAAATTTTACAATTTATTTGCATGTTCCACTTTGCGTTTTACAGAGGAAAATTATATGGGTGGAGTATATTTGCTTGGTAATGATTATTGCCTGGGTACAATTGGTTCAACGAAATCTGGTAGCATGCGAGAATTTGAAAACTTTTATAATCCGCTAACAAATACTACCATTGGAGAAGCTTTTCGGCAATGGTGGATAGAATGTGTTGATGTTTATGACGAAAATGACTGGCATTATTTACATGATAGAGCGTGGAGTTATGGCCTTTGTATCCAAGGAGATCCTTCTCTAAAAGTGAGGTATGAGCCAATTACTGTTTCTGGAACAATTTCTCTTGAAAGTGGTGTAGGTTCAGTAGAAAACACAGTAATTAACTTTACAAATATAGATAATGGTTATGAGTTTTCAGTAAGTCCCAATAGTAGTGGATATTACTCATATGATATCCCCAGAGATAAAATAGGCCATTATAATATAACCTATTCCTTGTATGGATATAGAATTGAGCGAATTAATGATATTGATATTTTATATCAAGCTACAACTCTATCTGATATGGAATTAATTGAGGCAGTTATAACAGCAGTTGTTACAGAAAATGAAAATATAAATGGCTTTAGAACAATACAAGCTGGTATAGATGCTGTCGCGGATGGAGGTCAAGTAGTTGTACTTAATGGGATTTATTCTGGAGAGGGTAATACATATTTAACTTGGTCTGGTAAAAATATAACCTTGCGTTCGCAAAGTTATGACCCAGAATTGTGCACAATAAATGGTAATATTTTGTTGTTAGATAATATTGGAGAAGATATCATAACTGGATTTACATTTACAAATACAAGTTCTGCAATATTCGTAGGATTAGAAGCTGAACCACTAATTAGAGATAACATATTTGAAAATAATGCTAATGCAATTCATACTTATGGCTATCCCAGTATTGAAAACAATATTTTCAGATATAATATTTCTAATGGGCAGAATTGGGTTATTTTGGCTCAAGGACCTGTTAAATTAGTTGATAATCAATTCATTTCTAACGAATTTGATACTAATGGTGGTATCATTTTTATAGACTATACCGATTTTAATTCTAATGAGAGCGTTAATATAATCCAAAATAATGAATATATAAACAATGAATCATATTATCCAGTGATATGGGTAGAAACATGTTATGATTTAGAGTTAAGCGGTAATAAATTCTTTGATAATTATTCAAGTTGTTCCACAGTACGTTTTGATGATGTAATAGGTACTTGTACCTTTTCTGAGAATTTGTTTAAGAGAGACTTAAACATATACGTTGATGAACTAATCCATATTGACGATGATATTTCCATAGAAATAAATAATTGCAGTTTCGTAAAAATAAGAAATACAGGTATCGTAATTGGTGGTTTAAATAATGGGATCTCTTTACAAAATTGTCTGTTTAGCGAAGTTGATTGTCAATTTTTCTATTCTTCGGTTTTTTGCGATTACACGCTATTTTGGGATAATGAGACTCTGCCTTTAGAATATTATAATTTAGGTGAAAATATCATAGAAAAAAATCCTCTTCTTAATGATAATTATCAACCAACATGGGGTACATCTCAAAATTCAAAATCCCCCTGCATAGACACCGGTAACCCAGATATAGATAGTAATGGGCTGAAATGGTATGATGATGTTAACGAATGTGATGCAGACAGTTCTCGCAGAGATATAGGTGCAATTCCGGCTATTGCTCACAAGAATGATGCCTGGAAGTTGCCATATTATATGATTGACGGCAATTTGAAATGGATTTCTTTCCCTTCTGTGGATATCACGGAAGGCAACTACACAATGGGTAGTATGATGGAAGAAATTACTAATATAGAAGAGAATGCATTGGAAAGAGTTGATTGGATTAAATTAGGAACTACTGAAGGATATACTTTTGAATGGATTGATGGAAATCCAGGATATTGGGAAAATGAATCTTATTTAGTAACTGCTCCTCAAGGATTCAAAATACAGATGAATTTGTATTGCTTTGAAGAATATGTGCTGGAAGTATCCGGACAACTTGCCAACCCTGATACGGAGATTCCGTTATTAGGTGAAGGACAGGAAAATTGGATTGGATATTTCTTAGATAAAAGTATGAATGCAAAAAAAGCATTTGCCGGAGTTTGGGATAATCTGTACAAGATCAAAACACAATATTGGTCGATGTCCCGTATCGAAGGAACTGATATTTGGATAAGTGGTTATGATGCGACACTTGAATATGGTGATATGGTAGTTGTTTATGCCTATGATGATTGTACTTTAGTCTGGAATGATGGTGAACAGCAAAACCCTAAAGAGAAGAGATCATCAGAGAATTTCGACTTTACAGAAGAAGCAGATTACATTCCAATCTATGTAGCAGTTGATCCTGAAGATGATGTTGAAGAGATTGGGGTATTTGTAGAAGGTGAGTGCAAAGGTGCTGCTGTAGTACAATCCGATGTGGTTGATATAAATGCCTATATCGTTGGCGATACCGGAGAATTGGATTTTGTGAAATATTACGGAGAACGAGCTCCCCGGCAAACGTTATCTGAATATGTTAAATTTAATCCGCAAACTGGACAAAATGAATTAGGAAAGATTGAACTTACATCAAATCCGAACTACTATTATGTGTCTTTCCGAGAAGAAGATAAAAATCAGGTTCCTGCAAAATTCTCCTTATCTGATAATTATCCAAATCCCTTTAATCCGACTACGACAATTTCCTTCAATCTTGCGGCAGAATCAAATGTTACAATTGATGTTTATAACATTAAGGGACAGAAAGTAAAATCCCTGCTGAACGATCAATTGCCAACTGGTCAACATTCTGTTGTTTGGGATGGTCTGGATGATAATGGGAAAACAGTAACCTCAGGTATTTATTTCTATAAGATAGTTGCAGGAGAAAATACTGAGATGAAGAAAATGTTATTGCTGAAATAAACGTTTGCTTGTCCCCGATTCTTGTACGCAATCCAAAGGCTTGTAAACCTTGGGCGTGTATCGGGATCATCCGAATGTTTGAACTAATAACCTTGCGAAGGTTTATTAACCTCAGGTTTGGTTTTGAGCCTTTCTGCTTTGTTGGCCTTCGCAAGGTTTCAAAATGTAGTGGTCCTTTACTAAATGGCCTAAAGTAAATTTAATCGGAGAAAATGAGATGAAAAAGACGATAATCCTTCTGTTCATGATCATTATTGTAAGTTCGTGTTTACAATCCACAATCATCAATATCCCTTCCAACCAACCAACTATTCAAGCAGGAATAAATGCTTCTGTAAACGGCGACACTGTGCTCGTACATCCCGGGACATATTATGAAAATATAGATTATCTTGGAAAAAGTATAACTGTGTCCAGTTTGGAAATGACTACGGGTAATGAAAGTTACATTGCTTCCACCATTATCAATGGTAATCAATCGGGAAGTTGTGTAAGGATTGCTGATGATATTACTAATGCTGTATTACGAGGATTTTCAATTACTAATGGTTCAGGAAGTTTTTATTATCATTCCATTCGTGGAGGTGGAATATTAGTAAAGAACAACGCAACTGTCAATATTATCAATTGCTCAATATTTGAGAATGCTGCTGAATCGGGTGGTGGAATTTGCCTGCTTCAATCGGATGTTCATCTCGAAGGAACAAGCATTAGAAACAATGTTGCTAATGCTGGTGGTGGTATTTTTCTATATGAACATTCTCACGATACGAATCTCACCTTCAGTTCGCAAAACAGATGCAGTCTTTATAATAATTATGCAGGAAACGGTCTTGATATGTATGCTCAGGCATATTATTATCAGCTGGAGAATATTCACGTAGTTTTAGATACGTTTTCTATATTGGAACCTCAGCAGTATTTTGCTATAGCTTCATCAGAAGAACCAGTTTTCACTTTTGATATTCTTAACTGTTACATAGAACCGATCAATCAAGATTTTTATGTTTCGCCTTTTGGAGATGATAACAATAATGGCTTAAGTCCTGAAGAACCATTGCAAACTATTGCAAAAGCTCTTTACACAATTTATCCTGACAGTCTTAATCCTAAGACAATTCACATTGCAGAAGGGATTTATTCCAGATCAGCAAATGATCAGATGTTTCCATTATCAGCTAAGAAATTTGTGAACATAGCAGGAGAAAATATGGAAACTACAATCCTAGATGCAGGAAGTAATTCGACATTAATGAGTTTTGCTACTTCCAATAACAATATTAATTTATTGAATCTGACTTTTCAAAATGTTTTCGGTTCAATTGCGGTAACTATGAATAAAAATTCGAATATTCTATTTGAAAATGTAATTATTCAAAATAATTTCAACGAAAAGGTATCTGCTTTATCTGCATACGAATGTGAGTTCTTAACCTTGAGAAATGTAATAATCAGAAATAACATAGCTAATGAAGACAGAGCTGGCATATACATTAATGTTGGAGTAAACACCTATCTTGAAAATTGTACATTTGAAAACAATTTCAGTAATGGAGTTGGAGAATTTGCCTACAATGCCTTAGTATTACATTCAGATGGTAAAATAAGATTAAACAATTGCACTTTTAAAGATAACGAAGATTATACAAATTTAGGATACGGGGTTTTTTTACTATCAAGCTATTTTGATGATGAAGCAGATATTAAAGTTAATAATTGTCTGATAGAGAATAATTATGGTGCTAATGGTGATGCTATATGTAGTACGGGGGCTATAGAGGGAAGTGTGGATATTACAAACTGCACATTTGCTGATAACTCAGGTGAACTTTCTACGCTATCCTTATATGGTAACACCAACCTGACAAACAATATCTTTTATAATGAAACACCTTATGAGATATTCCTTCCAAACTTAACGAGTGGCGGTACAAATACAACGGTAAACGTTTCACACTGTAATATCCAAAACGGGATAGATGGTATTTATAATGAAGATGGAGTGAACACTATCAATTGGTTAGAAGGCAATCTACTACCTGATGAAGAACCATTATTTATAGGAGGAGGAGATTATCAACTTTCAGAATTATCTCCTTGTATTGATGCAGGAATTTCAGATACAACAGGCTTATTCATTCC
>CAYYLA010000171.1:0-2560 GCA_964441785.1 uncultured Candidatus Cloacimonadota bacterium
ATTGGTTGCCTCTCTTGTTCTTCGCTGTGACGACTGTATAGCCTACCATCTGGAGCAATGTTATAAAGCCAGGATTTCAATCGAAGAGATCGAAGAAGTTTTCTCGGTTGGATTGATTGTCGGTGGATCAATTACCATTCCGCATATAAGACGTGGATTTGATTACTGGGAAGCATTAGTTGGAAAGAGTAAATAGTCAGTATTAGATAGTAGGAAGGGGTTAATTGTTAATAGTTATGATATAAGGATTTAAGCTTGAATATTATAAATTGGTATAACGAAAATCTTATGAAAAAAATTATTGTATAAGGAGTGTATAGAGGGTATGAGAAATTTGATTATTGTGATAATTTTAGTTTTTATATTAGGTGGATGTAGTCAAAATTTGGATAACTATAGATCAGATGTAAAAAAATTGAGGGCAGAGTATAAGTCATCTAAGGCAATAGATTTACTGGAGAAAAAAATTGAGCAGGATCCTGAGGAATATGATGCCTATGTATTATTGGGAAATGTTTATAGACATGATCTTCATAACATGGAATTATCAGAAGAGTCATACAAAAAAGCTATCGAAGTAGATCCCACAGCAGAGTGGTCTTATCGGTCGCTTATGAGTTTATATACATATATTGATGCCATAGATAAGAGGAATGAAGTTCTTTTTGATGCTGTAGAAAATATTAATTCAATTGAATATGAAGAACATAAATACTATTATGTTAATAATCTTGCAGCTTATTATCAAAGCACAGGTGATACTGAAAAATGTAGAGAATATATGGAAGAAGCTGTGTTATTAGACAATACAGCTAGGTTTTTTCCTTCCACGTACCTGGCTCTGGCTGGAGAAAAAACTGAGGAAGGAGAATATGAAGAAGTAATAGATTATCTAACAACTTATCATAAGCATAAAGATATTAGTGAACGGAGTGCTGCTCTTATTGGACATGCTTATTATCAGACTGGAGACAAGGCTTTAGCCCTAAAATTTATTAATAAAGCCCTGAAATTCAATCAGATTCACTGGTTGATATCATTGAAACTAGACATCTTGATAGAATTTGGATTTTGGCAGGAAACCATAGATTTTCTCGAACCACTTGTTAATAACCAACCAGAAATGAGTAATGAGAGATTTATGTTGGCCCAGGCATATATGGTGACGGGGGATTTCGAAAAAGCAATAAATCAGTGCAAAGTTCTACAAACGAAACAGGATAGTTACTATATAAGAAAGGTACTTTCACAATGCAACCAATTAAAAGGAGATTATGAATCAGCATTGACCCATATAGAAAAAGCTATTGAACTTGTCGAAGAGATGGATGATGAATCAAAATCTAATATAGTAGATCTCTATATCGCTAAAGCTCAGATCCTTTTTTTGCAGAGAAGGGAAGCAGAATCAAAGGTAATTGCTCTTGATATCATTGATCAAGTTCTTAAAATGGCTGAGAAGTATGGAAATCCACCTTATGGCACTATAAGCTGGTATTATTATGTCTGCGGAGAATATGAAAAAGCTCTTGAATACTCAAATCTATATTTCGAAAATTCAGATGAAAATGATATGACTGTATACTCTAACACTGGGTTAACCTATTTGGCAGTTAATAATCTTGATATGGCTGATTTGTGGTATCAAAAAGCAATGGATAGGAACCCAGAATTAAAGGATGATATTGTTGCTATAAAAGAAATAGAAAGTTTGGCAACGTTGAGAATAAACACTTCTGGAGCAAAATATATCCTCGAAAAATACTTTGAACCACCTTATGATATCCATTCATTAGAATGCTTTAAAGAAACAGGATATCTAAAACTCACCTCCAATGAATCAAATGTAGATGTTTACATAGATGATGAACTTGTAGGACAGATATTAGACAAACCATTCAACACCAAGTTAAGCGTTGGAAAACACAAAATCATGGTGAAAAAACAATTTTTCATGCCCAATACTATTAATATTGAAATCAAGAAGAAATCTGTCTTCTCATATAATTTCGAATTAGTTAAAGCTACAGGCTGGTTGGAAGATGAAGCAGGACAATCTCAAATAGTTCAAGCTACCGGGAATTTAACAATTGTTACAACAAGAAACGATTTATCTGTTTACATAGAGGGGATTAAGAAAATTCCACCTTTCGAGTTAAAAAATATAGCATCTGGCATTTACTCTATAAAAATTGTAGGTCCTGGTATCAACAAGACTCTTACAGTTACCGTTGAAGACAATGAGAATGAATTTATCGATCTTGATGAAATAATTTGAAGGAAATTGTTAGATGTTTGTTTTACAAAGTTTTTCAATGCTACGCATTGACAGGCGGAAGACTATTGCTTAACTATGGACATGTCCTGCATAGCTTTATGCGATGTAGGACACTTGTCCAATCTTCGTTTACTAAACTTGACACAAACTTTAACGTTAAATTCATTGTTAGATATCTAATAAGGAGGCGTTTATGTTAAGTAAAGAAAAAGCCGTCAGCAGTGGAATATTCACCATTTTCTTAGCAGGAAGCACTATCATCTGGTATGCATTGGGTCGAAT
>CAYYLA010000171.1:2684-6631 GCA_964441785.1 uncultured Candidatus Cloacimonadota bacterium
TGCTGGCTATCTATTTGCTTATCAAAGTAGAAATCAAGACATTATTAGAGGCAAAAGACAACTAAGCGAGGTAACAAAATCAACGTAACAACTGATAATTTACACAGACTTAAACAGTGGTTTAAATCATACACCAATGGTTATATGCAGGATAATGATAACAGCAATATCGATCTTAAAATCCAGCATACCTTAAGGGTTTGCGATGACATCAAAACAATTGGATCACAATTGAAACTGGAGGAAAGCAAATTAATCCTGGCAGAGATAACAGCCCTCCTGCATGATATCGCACGTTTTGAGCAATACAGACAGTTCAAAACCTTTAATGATAAAGACTCTTTCGATCATGCCCAAGCCGGATATGAGATCATTAAAAACGAGAAAATCCTCACAGATCTTGATGATTATTCCCAAGAGATAGTTTTAAAATCAGTTCGTTATCACAACCGGATGAATCTCCCCAAGATCAAAGACAATAACATAGAATTTTTTGTAAAACTACTTCGTGATGCAGACAAATTGGATATCTACAAAGTTGTAACAGATTATTATCAGCTACCGAAAACTAAGAGGAATCAAACCATAGAGTTGAATCTTGATAATAGCGATAAAATAACAGATACAATACTGGATGCCGCCTTATCGGGTAGAGATATAAATTACCAGGATGCAATCTATTTAAATGATTTCAAGTTGTTACAAGCAGGTTGGATATTTAATATCAACTTCTCCCCCACCTTGAGCTTAATCAAAGAGCGTGGTTATTTAAACATCCTGAGATCAGTTCTTCCTGATAATCGGAAAATAGACCAGCTCTTCAACAATATTGATTCCTATATAATGAATCACAGATTTGATCTATCAATTCACAAAATCTAGAACTTCATAGACAGATAATACTCCTTTTTTTTCTTCGTTATCATGAAAGCTAAAACGAAATCAGTTGTTTGTATATTATTATCATCATTGTCATTTGCAGTGATGTCGTTATTTGTTAAATCTTTAACGGAAATACCCGTGTTAGAAAAGGTATTTTTCAGAAATCTTGTAAGCCTGATTGTCACTATTTTAATGTTTAGAAAAGCATCAGGACGTTTCTGGGGAGCACCATCAAATCGCAAATTTTTACTGATACGATCACTGTTAGGATTATCGGGCGTTTTTCTTTATTTCACAGCCATTAGCAATCTTAACCTGGCAGATTCTGCAATGCTGAACAAACTATCACCCTTTTTTGTTACAATCTTTGCTTTTTTGTTTCTGGGAGAAAAGATCTATAAACCACAGATTGCAGCGTTAGTTGTTGTCTTTATTGCTGCAATGATGATTATCAAACCAAGCTTCAATCTTTCAGTTTTACCATCGTTGGCTGGATTATTGTCAGCAGTGTGTGCAGGCGCAGCTTATACGGTGGTACGATTTCTTGGTTTAAGAGGTGAAAAGCCCAAAACAATCGTATTCTATTTCTCTTTTGTATCGGTTATTGCTATGATACCATTTATGTTTTTCATTTTCAGATTACCCAATCTTACTGAGTTTATTTATTTAGTTGGGATAGGCATTTTTGCCGCAGGAGGACAGTTTGGATTAACCTATGCCTATCGATATGCAAAAGCTTCAGAAGTATCCATTTATAATTACTCCAATATCGTTTTTGCAGCAATTCTAGGATTTGCTGTCTGGAAAGAAATACCTGATACTCTCAGCTTAATTGGTGCAATAATTATTATCTCCGCATCATACTATATCTTCAAATTCAACAACAGGAAAGGAAATTAACAACGTACAATTGTACAAAATATTGACGTCTATCCTTTAGTTTAATCATTCTTAATCAACGTTTAGATCTGAACTCCGTATTTCTATCACCTTGGACATTTTGTTTTTAATGACATAAATAACTTGAATCGTTAAACTTACATGTTTTAGCATCCAAACTAGAAAAAAAATATGCAGATTTTTTCTTTTTTCTTGTCTATTTAATAAACGGAAAGGAGGGACAAATGAGACCCGGAAGAATCACAATATTGTTCGTAGTAATTGCTATGTTTTTTACTATGAATTTATCAGCAGGAAACAGTTTAATGGCTTCTCAAGAACGAAATTCAGAGAGAATGAATCAACAAGATAGTGAAAGTCACCTATCCAGGCTGGCAAAAGATTTGTCTCTATCAAAGGAGCAAACCGCAGAACTTAAAATGATCTTCGACGAACATTCTGAAGAGATGCAAACGATACACCAAAGCGGCTCTAGGGACAGATCAGAAATGGAAGAAATGCATAAGAAACTTGATGCCAAGATAATGAAAATCCTCGATGAAGATCAGCAAAAGAAATTTTTGGAATTACAAAAAAACAGACCTGATGGTCCCCGAGATAGGAAATAATCATGACAACAATATCACCCTTTGTTAATCATTTTATCAAAGCAAAGGGTGATATAGATATTGTATGAAAATAGTACCCTTTTTCATGGAGAATAATAATGAATATTGAGAATAGAACATTGGATTATAACAGGATGCCTCTACTGGCTCATTTGTCAGAGTTGAGACAGCGCTTGTTAACATCAATTATTGCATTGGTGATCTGCTTTTTCTTATCGTTTCTGGTTTATGATTTTGTTATCGAAATCCTACAGAAACCTTTCCTCGCCATTGATGCTATGTTCGAGGAAAATGTTCTATATATCAACACCATCTTCGAAGGATTTGTGGTACGATTAAAGATAGCCGTATTGACAGCCTTAGTTTTTTCTTCACCGATACATCTATTTAACATTATTCGTTTTGTTTTCCCGGGATTACACAAAAATGAGCGCAGGATTATCAGTATCGCTTTGATTTGCAGCTTTGTTTTCTTTATTATTGGATTTTTCTATAGCTATTATGCTATTTTACCTGCTGCTATAAATTTCCTTACAAGTAAGGGATTCATCCCTGACAATACAGGTATTTTGCTCAACTTTGGTGGTAATATTTCTTATGTATTGCAATTTATCTTCGTCGCATTAATCGTATTCCAAATCCCGATTATTCTTGAGATACTGATGATTCTAAACATAATCAGCAGGAAGTTTTTGATGAAGAATGGACGCTATGTGATAATATTATTCTTTATTCTTTCGGCAATACTGACACCACCCGATTTTATAACTCAAATTGGGATAGCATTGCCATTAAGTTTGCTTTATTATCTTACAATTTTAGTCGCAAAGATATTCAAATTTGGGGAGGAGTAAATGTTTGGTCTTGGAATTTCGGAATGTATAACAATATTATTGGTTATGATTGTCATTATAAATCCCAAAGATCTTCCTAAGATATCCAAAAAGATTGGATATTTCTACGGCTCCTCTGTGAAACACTGGGATGGATTCAAGAAAACAATCGCTTTAATAGATAAAGAGATAGAGGATTATGCAAAACTGGAAACAGAAAAAAGCAATAAGTCTAAATCTGATGAATTAAAAAAGGAGGTATCATGATTGGTACAACAGAAATTATAGTAATAAGTGCAGTTGTAGTTTTATTGTTTGGAGCTTCAGCTTTACCAAAATTTGCCCGTAACCTTGGCAAGGCCCGTTCAGAATTCTACAAAGGAATGAAGGAATCAAAAAAGGCTGTAGCTGAGAAAGAGATTAATGACGAGAATGAATCAAAGTAAATCAACACTCCAGATAGGGAGATTGATTCAACGGCTTGCAAGCAATTGAAGTAATCTCCTTATTTTTAACTCTTGTGCGTAGCGAGTACCTTTTTTAAGCCAATTCAACCAATAACAGTAGTAGTAGGTAGTAGGTAGTAGGTAGTAAGATAGTAGGTAGGGATCGTTACTGGTAATTTTTGAGGAACTAAGAGGAATACGATTGAATCCAACCAAAAAACTGGCGGACAAGGATGGAATGATGAGGAATTAGTAGGAATTCTTTGTGGATACAATTG
>CAYYLA010000172.1:0-6619 GCA_964441785.1 uncultured Candidatus Cloacimonadota bacterium
TGTCAACATGCGAGCCATCAAATCAAAATCTCCCAGATGATCTGCAAATACCTTGCTGGCATCTATTGCCATGGGCGAATCAAGGTAAACTGGCATTTTGGGAATCTGCTGTTCTTCTTCAAGTTCACGAATCATATAGAGTAAAGCTTGGGTACGCCCTACAGAAAATGCTGGTATCACAAGACAACCACCGCGCTCTTTACTCTCCCTGATAACACGTGCCAATTCCTCTTTTGGATGAGCAACCCCATGATCCCTGTTACCATAAGTCGATTCTATAACCAGATAATCAACATTATGAACCTGAACAGGATCACTTAACAATGGCTTATCAGGTCTTCCCATATCACCTGAAAAAAGGATTTTCCTTGATTTCCCTTCCTTTTTCGTCTTGATATCTATCATAGCTGAACCCAGGATATGACCTGCGTCTCTGAATTTTATCCTGGTTGTATCAGTTATATTCAAATGCTCACCATAGTGCAATGCTTTGAACATTGGGATTGTGCGTTCAGCATCACCCATATCATAAAGTGGTTTTGCCGGGCTATGTTTCGAAAAACCTTTTTTATTAGCCCATTTCGCATCCTCTTCCTGAATATGCGCACTATCCTTAAGCATGATTTTGCAGAGATCTGAGGTCGCATGAGTCGTATAAATATTGTTATTAAACCCCTGTCTTACAAATCGCGGAAGATAACCTGAATGGTCTATATGAGCATGCGTAAGCAGGATAGCATCAAAACTGCCGGGATTTACCGGAAAGGGTTCCCAGTTTTTCAGTCGGTTTGCTTTCAACCCCTGAAACATTCCACAATCTATCATCAAATTCTTACCATCAATTTCCAACTGAAATTTCGAGCCTGTTACGGTACCAGTTGCACCATGAAATGTTATCCTTGCCATATCTCCTCCATCTATTTCTTCGTTAATTGTTCCCATTCATCAAAAACAGCAATTGCTGCTTCTGGATTAGCTCCTAATCCAAATTCAAACTGTGCAATGATCCCACCTGATGGATCATACAATTTATCATACACTTTTTTAACAGCAGCACGGGCTATTTGTGGATTCGGATCAGGCAGAATCCATTGTCGATCTATCTCGCCCCAAAAAGTTATCTTACCCCTGGCTATCGCACCCAGATAATCCATATCCATACAGAAGAGTTGAGAGTTAATTGCGTCAACACCTATCTCTATCAAATCTGGATAAATATCCTCAATGAAACCATCAGAATGCATGAAAACAAACTTCCCCTCTGCTTTTGCGGCATCACAATAAGCCCTATAAATCGGTTTGAAATATTCCCTCCAAAGCTCAGGTTGGATAAGTAACTGATTCTGCGACCCCCAATCATCCATGAAGCTGATAGCATCTACTTCGGCCTTAACCCATAGCTCAATCTCCCTCAGAGAGAAAGCATTGATTTTACCAAGCAGATCTTTAAATCCATAATCCGGCATCAACACATCGATCAAAGCATTCTGTGTCCCCCGAATAAACTGATACCTCTCCCAGGGGCGAGGACAGATATTGGCTATTACAAACTTATCTGTTGAATCATAAGATGCTTTGATTTTATCATAGGCTGCATTGATTTCTATTCCACCTTCAGGTAGTTGTTCATAGGGCGGTTTAACATCCTTCCAGTTAGAGATATCCTTAATCATTGGATTCTCAACCTCACCAATTATCCCTTCCTGAATATTACGAAAAACACAACCCCACTCATCGGTAAATTCTCCAACCTTATATGGATCTCCCTTTACTTTTGATGAGGACCTATAAAAATAATCTGTGCCAATAAAATCTGATGGCCAACGACGGTTTATCTCTTCTACAGCCTCCGGATAATGAATATCAGCCCAGGGTAGAAGCCAGATTTGATAAGGAATCCGCTCAGGGTTTTCAAAAGTTAAAGTTCGTCTTACAATCTCTCGAGAACTTTGCATATCTAATTATTCCTGCCTGCCGACATAAATGCTTTAATATTTTCTATCGGGGTCTCTAATGGCAGATCACAGCCTGTACTCAATATAAAGTTTGGATACCCTACCGTTTCCTGCATAAGTTGCGTTACTTCAGCTTTTACAGCAGGTGCCCCTTCATTGAGAATTGCTCCTGTCGGATTAATATTTCCCATTATACACACCGTTTCAGGTACACGTTTTAATACGTCCAAAAGATTGACACCTGTAGCGTTAGAATCCAAGCTGAGGACATGGGCTTTAGTAGCAACCATCTTATCCAATATAGCCATTGTATTACCGCAGATATGAAGCGCACTTATCGTGTTTTTTGCTTTACATATCTCTATCAGTTTGCTTATATATTTTCCAGAAAATTGATTAAATAGATGAGGACCCAAAAGACTGGCAGTTGGTTCGAGTATGCAAATGATATCAACACCCTTATCAATGAGAATATTCATAAATCGGGAAATCTTCTCAATGCATAATTCTATCAATTCTTCCAGTTCGGTTGGATTTAGCATCGTTGCCATTGCTGTGGAATCCGCTCCTTTTATCAAAGCGGCCAGTGTGAATGGCCCTATGATATATGCTCCTTTCAAAACATCTTCAGGTAAATCTTTAACCATAAGCTCTACAGTATTAATATAGCTTATAACACGACTATCAGCTGCTATATCGACTTTATTTAACTGTTCCAGATCGATAACATCACTCTGGGGAGCCGGAACAGTTGCCGATTCATGTAATGGAAATTTGGTAAAACAACCAAGCGCATTTGCTTCCAACGATAAATCCATCAAAGGAAAGATAATATCTGGTTTAAATTCTTCATAATTAGCCTTAATCACTTCCATGTGAAAAACATGATTCTGTTGGGCTAGTTTGATAGATCCAGATTTCAACTGTAACCCAGGGAATCCCACTAAAGGTGCAACAATCCTTGCTTTATCTTCGAATCGCTGCTTTAATATTTTACTCAATTTATCCAAGACTATCTCCTTCGTTTATAACATGTCTCCAGATTGCAAAGTGAACAGGCATAATCCTTTTTGCATAAGCCTTTACCAATTCCAATAATCCCGCTTATAGATTTTATTGGCTTCATAAGTGAACAATTATTCAATGTTATACCACAACAATGCTCCGGAATTAATCTAAACAATATCTGTTGTTCTTTTACATGCCATCCACAATATCCCGGACTGAACCGATTAGTGTAACCCAAACCTTCTGCAAGCTGGTTCGCCAATTGAAGTTCCATTTTATCAGCAATTTTCTCAACCAACACCGATCCTATTGAATCAAAAATATAAGCCTTGATAGTTTCTCCAGTACTGAATAATTCAGTTAATTTACTATCGAAATCTTCCCCTAAAGTTACGACAAAAACAGCAATCTTTGTCGCTCCTGTTAGCTGGTTATTAATAATCTTGCCAGTAGAAAAAGTAAAATCATTACCTTTGATTGTAGTACTATCAATCAAAATCTCATCATGAAGCACATCAAAGTAATAACTCTTTTTAGCTACCGTCTCAGCAAGCTCCGTCATCTCGTTGATCATGGGCTGAAGTCCGAGATTTTTATGCTGTCCATACCCCATTGCAACGAAAATTTCATCGTTGAAATCCTTCTGTTGAAGTATATCAGAAATCATTGGACAAGAGAGTTCAAATGTGAAACAAAACTATGAGGATCAGCGAAATATCCATCTGCTCCAATCTTATCTTTAAAGGCATCAGTTACAGGTGCCCCTCCGATAAATATTTTAGTTTTACTGAACTTTTCTCTAATTGTCTGAACCGATTTTTCCATATTTGCCATGGTTGTTGTTAACAGAGCACTCATGCCCACAAATGAATCGGGTTTTGCCTCTAAAGTTGAAACGAATTTTTCCGTATTAGTATCAACCCCAAGATCGATAACCTCCCAGCCATCACCTTCGAGAACCATTTTAACAATATTCTTTCCAATATCATGTAAATCTCCAGCAACGGTTCCAATGATAATTGTGCCTTTCCTCTTAACCTCTCCACTATCAAAATAGGGTTTCAGGACATCCATCCCGGCATACATAGCTTTTGCAGAAATGAGCAATTCAGGGATAAAAGCCTTACCATCAGCAAATTTTTCACCTATCCGATTCATCCCTATCATCATTCCTTCCTTGAGAACCTGCTCTGGAGTAAATCCTTCTTCCAATGCATCTTTAGCCAATTCAAATACACCTTTTTGATCTTTCATATCAGGGGGATAAGGTGCAGTAATATTCTCTTTACCACGCTCTATACAGTATGCTAATTGCTCTAACAAATTACCCATGGTTACCTACCTTTATTATATTCATTTACTATATCCCTAACGACTTTAACTCTTTCAATATCACCGGTTGAAGATATCTCATCAGAAATCCCCAGAATCAGTTTAGGAGCAAATAATTCGATTATCTTATGTGTTGATTCTATCAGAGTTTCAAGCGGATAAATTTCATCAAAATAAACAGCCGGAATCCCATCCAATAAGAAAATCTCATCGCCAAGTGCCTCTTTGACTTCTTCCAGTTCCACATCTCCCTGCGGTTTTGGAGTTATTGCCTCAATTCCATCTAAACCTGTTTCTTTTGCATATTGAAGCAGAGGCTTTGTATCACCGTCCCAATGTGAAGAAATAAATTTACCAGCTTTATGAAGTTTTTCACAACGTCTTTGACACTCAGGGAGATGATATTTTAGAAATAAGTCCGGCGATAATGTCCCGGCATGAATATTCTCTCCAAAATTGATTATATCTATGGGGCACTCATTAATTACGTCTATCAATCTGCTTTGGCTTTCTTCTAGAACCTTAAAGAAATCCTCTATTTTAACCGGCATTCCAAACATGGCAAACACACCGTTCTGTACGCCCATTTTTTCTATATAAAGAGCTTGCACATTCATCCTTGGCATAAACATTGTCGGTGCTCCAAGATCACCGACTTCACCCATAAGCTTGTCATATTGCTCTTGATCAAATGACCAATCAGCATTCTCCTCTCTCCAGGTCGCAACCCTCAACTCATCCTCTGTTTCTATTTCCCATTTTACGGTAATAATGTGCTGAGAATTAAATGATTTTCGATGAACAAAAATCTGGTTGCCAACCGGTGTATGAATCGTATGCTCGTAATCCGTTTCATTAAGTTGTTTTGTTGTTACGTGTACTTTGGGGTGTTCGTGTCTTCTAAAACAGGAATTAAAATCATATAATCGTGCCGAAACATCCAGTTCACGATACACCTCTGGAGGAGTCATACCTGTATAAGGGGCAGGCAAACCTTCTCCAGAAAACATCTTATCATCATACCAGCATCCTATTCGTGGTTGCCAGATAATTTTCCCATTAGCTTTACCAAAAGCCACATCGTGATGCAATTCTGCCAATCCTAAATCGAGTTTCTTCATTTATCCCTCTCTTACTGCTTCTGCCATAGCTATTATATTTTCAGGTGATACATTTGGTAAGATTGCTTCATGACTTGGACTGATGATAATTCCAGGAGCGAGAATATTCCTTACTCTTTTTACATCAGCTTTTATATCTGCTGGTGATCCATTTACCAGTAAATCCTGCGTGTCTATACCACCAATAAATGCAACCTTGCCTCCGAAATCCCTTTTCAATGTATCGGCATCCATATTTGCTGCTTTAGCTTGGATAGGATGAAGAGCCTCGACACCTAGATCAATTAGATCCGGGATAACACGATGAATTGAACCACAGGAATGCAATATAACCTGGTAATCGTATTGATGACCAAGATCCGTGAGTTGTTTGAAATAGGGAAAAACAAATTCCTGAAATTGATCCGGCGTAATTAATAGATCCAGCTGACTACCAAAGTCATTTCCAAAAAAGAAGCCATCAATCTCTCTTCCGGCAACCTCAAAAAGACGCTTATTGGCTTCCAGATAAAAATCCACAATATGTCTGGTTACCGCATGAACAACATCTGGATGTGTGAACATTTTCACAAAGTAGTTTTCCATACCAAAGAAATCACATACCTCGTGAAAAAAAGGACTCCAAAAACCACTGGCCCGATAGAATTCTCCAACTGATTTTAATTGTTCGACAAATGGTTTGAGCTCAAGAAAATCGGGGTTTGGCCAGTCAAAAGCTTC
Organism: uncultured Candidatus Cloacimonadota bacterium; assembly: GCA_964441785.1. Lineage (GTDB taxonomy): Bacteria > Cloacimonadota > Cloacimonadia > Cloacimonadales > TCS61 > CAYYLA01. The sequence goes on from CAYYLA010000172.1 coordinate 6,137, forward strand.
AACTTCTTCAACAGATTCGCAATTTGCAAAGACTCCCCCCTCGCCTAAACTCTCACCCTTTCTCTGCATATCAAAGATTGGTTTGCCTTCAGGGTGTTTATAAACCTGCCAGGGTGAAAGCCAGCGAAAATCATCATTTAATTTTAAGCGGATTTCCTCTTCATCATCAGTTTTAAAGTGTTTGAAAAGAATTGGCCAGGTATCCCAGTGAGGATTACCCAACCAGAATCCGCAACGATCGGGTTGCTTTCCAGAAATTATCGTCTTGATACGTTCTCTACTATTCATAAGCTCTCTATCTCTTTTTTTCCTTAATTTATAAAATTTTTGCCAAAGGTTGAGTTTGTTTTTAGATGATGCAAGGAAAAAAAAGATAAAAAGAAAAAGGTAGTACTTTGATCCGATTACACCGGTTACAACTGGATATGGTTAACAGAATAATAATCAATATACAGGAACACAAAGACATTAATAGAGGAACCT
>CAYYLA010000173.1:0-6546 GCA_964441785.1 uncultured Candidatus Cloacimonadota bacterium
ATTTTTGGTGGAAAATTCATCCTTCGATACATTTCTATTTCAGTTATTCGATAATACATCGAATAACTGAAATAGAACCACTCAGGATGAGGCTTTTTGTCTAGTCCAAAATAGTAGACTCATTATATTCATTCTTGTCCGCCAATCTTTTAGGCGGATTCAATTACAGTTACAATGAATTCCTACAAATTTCCATAAGTTCCTATGTATTTTAATTGAATTCCTATCGTATTCCCACCGTAATCCCATTGTTTTTCCTATTCACAACTCCGGGGAAGTTAGTTTACAGTTCTCTTTTGATTAATCTATGCTTTTAGAAAAAACCAAGATGGAAATTATTTTTAAATTTTTCAAATAGTCTATGCGAAAAGGAATCCGACAAGAACACCCAGAACAGCACCACCAAAAACCTCTTTAGGGGTATGCCCAAGCAGCTCTTTCAAGTTCTCTTCGATAATAACAAGGCCTTCTTTCTGTTTGATGTTTTCGAGGATTTTGTTAAGTACGCTGGCTTGTCTGCCGGCAGCTCGTCTTACGCCGGTTGCATCATACATAACCACAACAGCGAACACAACACTGATTGCGAAGAAAGTGGATCCAATACCCTCTCGTATACCTACGGCTGTAGCTAGTGAAACCACTGACGAGGTGTGTGAACTTGGCATATTCCCTGTATCAAGGAATCTGCGGAAATTAATCTTTTTTTCCGTAAATAAAGAGATAACAACCTTTAATGCTTGAGCTGAAACTAAGGCAATTAAAACAACCTCAAGTATTCTGTTTCCTAAAAATATACTATCGTTCATTATTATTCCTGATTAACAATTTTGCGCCAATAAAAGGATAAACAAATATTTTGAGAAGGTTTTTTCTAAAAATCAGGAAAATTCCACTACTGACCCTGCCAGGAAGGGTTGGATCATACCGGGTTTTATCTCCAGCAACAATGCACCTTCACTACTGATATTGATTACTTTTCCCTGATAACGATCAAAATCCGTATCCAGGATAACATGTTTATCTTTAAGAAGAGAATATTTATTCAAATAATCCATATCAGGATTAGCTTCAATGATCGATGGGAGTTCTTCAGCAAAGAGATCAAAAAAGGTGGAGAGAATCGTGTCGTTGTCTATATCGGTATTAAGAAATTCCTTCAATGTTATGGGATTGTTATCAGGAGATTCCGAGAATTGTGTAAAATTACTGTTTATCCCGATACCGATGAGGTGATATCTGTGACGTGGCAGATGAGAGGCAAGGATGCCGGCAACTTTTCTGTTATCCAGATAGATATCATTGGGCCACTTGATCATCAAACTATCTTTGAGTGATGGATACAATCTCAGAAGAGCTTTATGCAGAGTTATTCCGGTAAAAAGAGTCAGTTTGGATGTCAGGGGTAATCCAAAAACTGCTGAAGTAAACCAAAGGCCACCTTCCGGTGATACCCAATGACGCTTGTTACGTCCCATACCTCCTGATTGAGTATCAGCAATAACCAGGAGATTACCTTGAGCCTGTCCGGTTCTAATTAATTGTTCCGCCTTTAATGAAGTACTGGTAAGATGTTTGAAATATGCTACTTCATCAAAAAAAGTATGAGAAAAATTCTTTAGATTTATCATAATATACACATTGCATCGCCATAGCTGAAAAAACGATAACGTTCTTCAACAGCGATTTTGTAGGCATTCATAATATTGTCATATCCAGCAAAGGCAGAGACGAGCATCATCAAGGTAGATTCAGGCATGTGAAAATTTGTTATCAAACCATCAATAATCTGCAACTCTTTACCGGGATAGATGAAGATCTCTGTCCACTGAGAACCAGATTTTACAATACCGTTTTCTGCAAAGCTTTCCAGGGTTCTGGTTGTTGTAGTTCCAACCGCAATGATACGTCTCCCATCAGTCTTCGCCTGATTAATTTTCCGGGCAACTTCAGGATGAATCTGGCAGTGTTCGGAGTGCATTTTATGCTCCATGATATCGTCGGTTTTAACTGGACGAAATGTGCCTAATCCAACATGAAGGATTACCTCGAGGGTTTCAATTCCCTTAGTCGTCAATTGATTCATAATATCTTCGGTGAAATGTAGTCCTGCGGTGGGTGCAGCCACAGATCCCCGTTCAGAAGCATACACAGTTTGATAGGTATGTTTATCAGCATCAATGGGAGCACGCTTGATATATGGAGGGAGCGGTATGTTTCCAACTCGTTCGAGGATATCCCAGAAATCACCCTGCCAGGTAAACTCAATAATACGGGACCCCTCTTCGCTGTAATCGGTAATCTCACCATTGAGCTCATCAGAGAAATGGATAATTGTGCCGGGTTTACACTTCTTACCGGGTCGTACCAGGCATTGCCAGCGATCATCATCTAACTGATTTAAGAGGAGAATCTCTACCTGAGCACCAGTGAATTTATGGCCATAGATTCTGGCTGGTATAACCCTGGTTTTATTAACAACCAGGATATCATCAGGACGCAGAATATCAACGATATCGCTGAAAGTCTGATGTTTAACAAGGCCCGTTTGTTTATCCAACCATAACATACGGGATGAGGACCTTTCCGGATTGGGATGTTGTGCAATCAACTCATCCGGTAAGTGATAAAAATAACTGCTTCGCTTTAATAATTTATTATCCGAATTCATAATCCTATTTTAGCATCAGCATTTTTCTGCTGAAGGTTTTGTTTTCTGATTGCAGCCTATAGAAATAGATACCGGTTGCAACCGATCTGTTATTGCCGTCTTTACCATCCCAGCTGAATGAATAACTTCCGGGATTTAGAGATTTGTCAACAAGTGTTTTGATTTTCTGTCCTTTGAGATTGTAGATAGACAGGGAAACCGGTTGTTCCTCTGCAAGTGAGAATTTTATGGTTGTAGCGGGTCCACGCCCAACCCCTGCCGAATTGAAAGGATTGGGGTAATTACCCAATAATTCAGTTTTATCTGGAATAAGGGTATCATCATCGCTGTCTGTAACAGTAACAATACGTATATCATCGATATACCAGCCTTCCATGGTGTAATGAGTATTGCTGGAACCAAAGACAAACCGGAGTTGAATTGATCCTGAATAATCAGAGAGATCAAAGTCAACCTCTTCCCAATCTATAGAACCGGCAAAAACAGGTGTTTCCGGATCAAGAGGAAAAATAGGCAGATTTATAATGGTTGAGTTATAACCCTCCTGAGGATGAATCTGGAAGAATTCTCCACCATCCAGGGATATCTCAACAAGTCCCCCATCCCAACTAAATCCGTTAGATGTAGTACCAACCTCCATCCAATGACGGAAATATAGGTGTGTGCTGGCTCCAATTTCAAAGATCGGAGAATAGGCTGCAGCAAATATGTTGTTCGCATAGTTTTCATCGATATTCTCAGCACCACATTTCAGAGATAATGTGCCCAGCTCAGTGTAATTTCTCTGATCGCTGAGATGCCATTGATCGAGATAATCCACCGCTAATGTATCATGATCCCAAAAGGTTATGCCAGTGTCAAAATTGTATTCCAGAACACCAATCGGGATAGAAAAACTTTGATTAAGGAAGGCTCCCACATCATCCAAAGCCATTGTCCCAAGTTCAAGATAATAATCAATAGGACAACTCTCCGATATCTCAATATCCAAACTCTGACTTGTTGTTGCCAAAGAATCAGGAGCAATAGACGGGATGATATCCATACCGGAAATCGTAATATAAGGATCCCCGGAGTAGAGCGTTGTGGCAAGATTGTAAGACCAGCCACTTCCAGAATTCTTGTAGGTTACATGCAACGTACCGGTTTCACCTGGATCAAGAATCTGGTCATCACCTTCGGTAACCTCAATAGAATAGGTGTTAAATTCTATAACCGGAGCATGAATAAGAAGCTCATAATCATAAGTCCATTCATCATCCTCTCCAAAAATCGTTACTGTAAGGTTGATTAGGGAGCTGTCTGCAACACCTGAATTGATTTTAAAACTGAAGGGATTATCCAGTAATATCGTTTCACTTACATCGATCTGAGAAACAAAAAGCGTGTCAACCAGCATTGTCAGCTGATTACTATCAGAAGTAAGTATGCAGGTCAATTCATCAGCTGTAGGCAGGATTCCGATATTTTCGAGACTTACAGTCATATCAATTGTATCCAGTGATTGGATAATATCATCGTTATAGTCACCATTTTCAATGTATTGAGGATTGCTTGAAACGACATAAGGCCCGGTTGGAATAATATCAATATTGGTGATAAACGGCAAGTAACCAGGAGCTGTAACCGAGATAAGTAATTCACCCATTTCGACAACTGGATCAAAGGAGACATTTGCAGAACCCATGAAAATTATGCTTTGTCCAATAATCTCGTTATTGAAGATAACCGAAACCTTTGCACCATCCAGAGGACAGCTTACTGCGATTGTTGTACCTCCAAGTTCGATTGATTCTGAATGTGTAACGTTAAGTTCTTGTGGCATTTGCGTCCACATACGCATGGTAGGATCACCGAACCAGTGGAATTCTTCCAGGGTCGTATCTCTGTAAAGATCATCATAGCCGGCGTGAGTCATCATGTATTCCTTTCCGAAATTGAGGACATCACTCATTTGATAGATAGGATAATGGCTGGGATAATTAGCGCCACACCATTCCAGAAAATCTGGCCAGATCGCATCCATAAAACCCCAGACAAGTCTGTCATTATTACCTGAGAAACTAATTCTGGAAGCGCCCATAAGACCAACAGCTCCGCCAGTATCATTTCTCAAGAAATGTTCTACAAAGCTTTCATCGTAGGATGACGTACCACAAAGATCGTCATCAGTTTCGTTATCAAACCAGCCTGTTTCGCAGTTGATAGAGTAAACAATAGGTAAATACTCATTCATTAGATTTGATGCATGGGTACTTGTATAGTAGGGATCTCCCCAACCACCGCGCCAACCATGATCTCGGTGGAGAAGCAGGAATGAACCTTCATTAATTGCATTGGTGATATCAATATTGGTAGCATCCCAGGGGAATTGTGGTTTTTGGATCTCTTCCGGGATAGGTGCACCGGGTGTATCATTTTCGAAAACGTAATAGCCAGCATTCCAATAGAGCGGATAGGTTTCCGGTTCGGTTTTATAGAGACGGGTTACATCATAAAACTGTTCTATAAAATAATTGCGAACATCTTCACTGGTTTTAGCAAAACGTCGTTCAGCGTATCCACCACCTGCATCCTGGAAGTAGGCTGCACAGAGAGCCGTGTTGTAATAGGATTCTGATTCCGGTGGATTTGATTCGTAGCTGATGATTTTTTCTACGATACGTTCTGCCTGAGAATCATCATCAACGGGGATTCTGGCATGGCCCATATCGGCTACCATATCCGATGGAGAAGCAATATCGGCATAATATAAATCTGTTGCAGTATGACCTTGATTATAATCTTCACTTGGATGAACAGTACGATACCAGGTTGGAACCAACTCTGCATCACCAAAAAAGAGCAGGTATGATGGAGCAGGATCCCAGTTGTAATATGCATTATCTATATAATCTTCAATATCATAAGTTGATTGGCCTATTTCATCAGTTGTGACGACTGTTGTGATATAACCCATTTTTGTTTTCCATTCTGCCAGAGAATCGGCTGCAGCAACCAGTGATGAATGAGTTATAATCAAGAGATTGCAAGCGGGGTCACGATCTCGGGTTGCATCTGATGAGAGAGATAATTCGTAATCAACAACCTCTTCACCATTAATGGCAAAATCCTTCAACTGGTTGATGCTGTGATCATTCCATAAATTAGCTGGAAGTGGTTGACAACTGCCAGCAAAGTTTACATCTACCTGAAGCTCTGGATAGAAATAGAGCTCTTCAGTTATTGGATTATATTGATAAGGAGAAATCCAGAGTATTGTACAATCCTGACCTCGCTTATTTTTTGTCGGTTCTAAAAATGCCAGATCCTGTGGATATATTCTGTTTTGACTATAGATATCTTCATCAAAGAAAAAGGAAGGTGCAGGTGCCCCAACCTTGTCGATAGGTTGAGGTTGAGCCGGGGTAAGTCTGATATTATCCAAAACCTCGACTTTACCGGGGTTTATACTGAGCAAAGGTTTCGTGCTATTGGGTATCATAATCCATTGACCAAATGAGGGTGTGTTGGGATTGCCCGGTAACGCATCTGTTGCTCCGGGAAGATTTATCGCAGAGAAATTACCGTATTCTTCATTGGTCACTTCGATAAGTTTTGTGTCAATTTGTTCCAGAGAGAGTGATATATGATTGAAGGATTTACTATCAATTTTTACGTCTGCCATAAGTGATAATGAGAAAATTATCAAAAAAAATGCGATGATTTTTTTATTCATTCAAGCTCCAATTTATCCAATTTTTTATTTTAATCCAATATTTTATGCAATATTCAGACCTATGTGAAAAGTTATTTATATTCGTCAAATAAAAAACCAAAAAAGGGCTCAGATCCAATAATCTGCGCCCTAAGTATTATGCAGAATTATCTATTTCGTT
>CAYYLA010000174.1:0-6542 GCA_964441785.1 uncultured Candidatus Cloacimonadota bacterium
GAATCCCTGAGATTAGGTCATAGCGCAACCGGATATGAAACTCTTCAACACTTTTCTAACAATTGAAAGAAATATTTATATCGTGACTTAGAAAAATGAAGGGATTCCGATGGTTTATTCTCGGAATCCCTTCATAATTTTCTAGTCTAATTTATTTGATATGGTTCTTAAGAAAACGTTCTCTATTTAAGTAACAACGCTTTCTCTGTAAATATTCCCATATCAGTTTTCATCTTAACTAAGTACATCCCCGAGCAGACTGTGCTGTTGTTGTCATCTTTACCTTCCCAGATGATACTGTGATTACCAATATCTCTGACTTCGTTCAGCAAGCTCTTTATTTTTTGACCTTTAAGATTGTAAATCTCAATCTCTATTTTGGATTCTTTAGCTAAACTGAAGGATATTGAGGTTGAAGGGTTAAATGGATTTGGGTAAATGCCAGTGAGAGATGTCACATAAACAGGACTTAAGTCTTCGTCACTAGATGTTAAATTTACAGATATATTCCAAACTGTTTCGATATCATATTCTCCATCAGAAACAACACATTTTACTTCATAATCACCATTTTCAGTAAAGCTATAGTTAAAGGAATCTGTATCGTTTTCCATATCTTCATTATTAATAAACCAGGAACATTCTAACTCACTATCGACATCTTCTGGCTCAACAGAAAAATCAACATCCTGTTCACTTATCTCAATTATCTCAAACTCTAATTCTTCAGGTAGATAAGATATAATGACAGGCTCATCATTAACTGGATTAACAATAACAGAGAAGGTGTCAGTAACAGTAGCTCTAGAACGTCTTGCAATATTATCATCAGCTGTAACGATAACCTCAGCTGTGCCATTCCAATTTAAAACAGAACTTATAGTTAACTCACTCTCTTCAAGAACAATGTCTATCTCATCATCATTTGATTCTATTGAATATGTTAACGCATCGCCATCAATATCACCAAAGTGATCATTGAGATTAATGGTGACTGCTGTCTCAAAGTCTTCATCAACATCGATATCAGCAATTTCATCAATCACATAAGGTGCATCATTAACTAAGGATACAGTTACTTCAACGTCATCTGAATCAATTGCTCTACTCTGATTGTCGTTAACTGTAAAAGTAAGAGTTTCTGTTCCATTCCAGTTTTCCAATGAGGTAAATGTCACAGTAAGATCAGTGATTTCTACAATGATATTACTTTCTTCACTTACTTCCAGAGTCAATGTATCAAGATCAACATCACTAACGTAATTAGAGAAATCTTCCACAAGTTCTGAGTCTTCTGCAAAAGTGAAGGTTTCAGGTAGATCAATTACCGGAGCATCGTTGGCTGGAGTTACTGTTACTTCAAGATCTGATTCAACAACTAATCTGGAACTATTTGCAACCTTGCTAATAGATTGTAGTGAGGTCATATTGATTCTAGTAACCCCATCATCTATCTGGAAGGTTATAGACTCTGATCCAAACCAGTTTTCTGCAGCAGAAAAACTAACTTCAAAGCCATCAACTGTAACTGAGATATGTTCAGAATTTACAGCCGAAAGCGTTAGCTCTTCAAGAGTATTATCTACATCGCTGATATATGATGTAAAATCAACATCTTCCAGAATGGAATCCTCTTCAAAGGAAATCTCAGCAGTTCCAAAATCTAATACAGGAGCATCATTTACTGGTAGAACTGTAACAGTAAGCTCAGCCTGACCGGTTGCTCTATTCAAAGTAGATGAGTTTGCTTGAGAATTCATATTAGAAGAGAAACTTTCAGAGGAGATACTACGTCTACTTTCAACATTATCATCTACAATAAATGTTACCTCTTCGGAGCCATTCCAATTCTCAGTTGCAGTGAATGTTACATTAAATCCATCTACAACGGCAAAAATATGCTCTGAATCTATAGCTGTAAGTGTTAAATCATCTATTTCATTATCAGGATCAGAGATATAAGATGATAGATCAATAACCTCAGACTGATTATCTTCATTAAATTCTATAACTAACTCATCAAAATCGATAACTGGGTGTAGGTTTCCTGATACAGACATAGTTACTGGAAAATATATCAAATCATTTTCATTATCATTACTGGAAATGTAAATACAACCGGAATAATCTCCGTTTGTCAGAGTATCTGCATTTGCTGTTACTTCAATATTAATAGTAGCTCCAGCTGTTAGAGTTATTGTTGTTGGTGTAAAACTTAACCAGTCATTTAACGAATCTCTAGTATTAGATATCATGGAATTACCGCTAACAGGACTTTGGTCTTTAGCTTTACCAGATCGTTCTTCATTATCAATTATTGCCAGGTTTGTAATATCTCTTACAAGGCGTACTGGAATACCTTCTTGTTTATGTTCATAGCTTCTAAAAATTCCTGTTTCATTGTAAAAGGCTTTACGTATCCATGCAAAATAGTCGAAGACCTCTGAAGATGACCAAAATGCTCCGGAGAAGATTTTGTTTATGCAAAGACCACCGCTTAAACGTCTACCAGAAGGCAGAAGATCGAAATTAGTGATCCCAAAATCTGGATCACTCTCAAGATCTGAATTAAACCATAAATCCTCATTACCTGCCAGTTGACTTCCTTGGTTTGATCCTCTCCAACCTGTTGAGGCTGCTTCATCCTCACTCATCCCCAGGAACATCTCAAGTTGCATAGCCTCTTCATCTGTAGGGATATGCCAACCTTCAGGAGCAAGATTTCCTGTGCTAACAGCATGCCAATTGTAAAGATAACCATAGATGTCAGCATTATTCTCATCATTGTCATAGGCGCAATAAGCTCCTGTTTCAAGTTCATCCCATTGGGAATCGTCAGTTATGTTTGGAATGATTGAACCATCAGTATAATAGGTTGATTTAAGGTTCTCAGCTGTCCATTGCTGATTACCAATTGTAACAGTTTGATAAACATTTCCTTCATAATCTATGACAGTTAAATTTGTACTTAACTCTATTTCCAGTGGATTATCTCCTAAATTTGAGATAGTCAGAAGTTGAGTCTCCTCAGTCGCTATATCTTTATCAATATCAAAATGTAGATAATCCTGAGAAAGTGATATTTCCGGAAGAGCTGCATTAACTGTGATATAATCAATCTTGGTCTCAGTGTTGCTCATTCTGTTTCTACTATCTTCATTTGATGATATAATTGAACTGCTTCTTAGTTCGTCAGAAACGGTTAGTGAAACAGAGTAGATTCCGGCTGTATCATAAGACCAGGTAGGATTCTGCTCATTTGAATCAATAGTGCCATCATTATCAAAATCCCATGACCATGTTGTTGGGTTTCCGTATGACGCATCGTTAAATTGGATCTCTTCTCCAGTGTAAACAACAGTGTCGGAAGCTGAAAAGACTGCAAATATATTTACAGGTAACCAATTGAAATATGGATAACCATTATTAGAATCCTGATCAATCTCCCAAACTTCTTCTGCTCCATTCTCTATTTCATTGTAGAAATCCCAACCTGCATCCAAATAGTTTTCAACATCTTGCATTTCTACTGTTGTTAAACCAGTTCCACCGCTACTGACATCAACTCCTGAGGTTTCAATATCCCAGAATGAATTATTTACAGTAGCACTGCTAAAGCTACCGATAGTTCCCACTAATCCGCCGTTTTTCTCAGCTTCTTCAGTTATACTACCTATACTGTAACAATAATTCACTGTTGAGTAATCACTATATAAATTCGTTCCAAGAGAACCTACAAGTCCACCTACACTTTCCTGACCATCAATAGAACAAGAACTGAAGCAGTTACTGATATTTGAATTATAACATGAGCTTCCAACAAGACCACCATTCCTGTATGTACCGTCAATAACTCCTGTTGAGTTACATTTTTCTACAGTTGAATTATAAACTTTACCTGCAATAGCTCCAACATCACCTTTCCCCAGTAGATTCACGTTTGTTACTTCTAAATTCTTTATTTCTGCTTCGTGAAGCATACCAAATAAACCAATACCAAAGACATGATCCTGATTAATATCAGTATTTTCTATCTTGTGAGCATTCCCATCAAAGAACCCGTCGAAATAAGGTATGTAGAAATTATTTTCTGCAGAAAAATCAATATCATTCATTAAAACAAATGAATTATCACCTTGTCCAAAAGCTAAGAGTTGCTTGAAATCAGCAACATTGTTAATAACATATTCAGAGCCATTGAAGTCGAGATAGTCATTGATATCTAATGTTTTGTTATTTGTAAGCCAAAGGTTATACATCTCATCATAGAGAGCTCCTTCACTTAAACGATTCTCATCATTTATCAATACATTATCATAATTGTAATAGCTGTTTACGATAGCACCTGAATTGGAACCAACGAGACCTCCGACAGCATAAGATCCTTCTACATTTCCCGTACTAAAAGAATTTATTATTGAAGCACCAAAAGCATTACCTTCTACAAGACCACCAGCATGGCAAACATCGGCTGTAACATCTACACTACTGTAACAATCTGTAACTGTTCCGTAATTTGTACTTACTAATCCTCCAAGGTGTTTATAACCTGTTAATGAACCGGAACTGCTACAAAGATTTATAGTCGAGTTTGAATTGGACCCAATTAATCCACCAACAGTAGACCATCCAGAAATTATTGTTGAACTACTACAGTTAGTTATGGTACTAAAAGAACAGTATCCTATGAGTGAACCAGAAGATTTATAACATACCATATTTGCATTTATCAACTGTACGTTAGAAATAGATGCTGAATTGATATATCCAAATAGTCCAACGTAATCGGTCTGAGGCCTATTGATAGCCAAATTTGAAATTGTAAAATCCTGTCCATCATAACTACCGGTAAAATTGTCTATTTTATTTCCTATTGGAATAGCACCAAGTCCTTCATTTATGGTTTGTGAATCAGAAGCATCAATATCAGATACTTGAATAAAATTCTTATCCCATAAACTCTTATCTTCTGACAGCCAGCATAAATGCTCAAAACAGCTTATCTGATATGGATTTACCTCAGATCCGTCACCAGCCATTGGTTCGGAATAGATGTTAATGATGAAAGTATCACTCTGAATAACTCTAAGATTTGTTCCTTCAGCTGATTGAACAGATACTGTTACTTCTACCTCTCCAGAAAAATCTTCAACTGAAGCTATCTGTAATAACGAGCCATTAATTGATACATCAACTCCACCATTGTCGGTTTCTGAGGAAAAGTTCATTTCATCATCTTCGAAATCACTAAAGTGTTCATTCAAATCAACTATAATATCTTCGAAATTACTTGCAACAAAGATATCGCTGATAGGGTTAAGCAGTGATGGAGGTTGATTAGGTTGTTCATAACCTTCCCAAGAGAGAAATGGGTAGCCATTATTGACTTCAGAATTTATTCCCCATATATCTTCATCTCCATTATCAGATTCGTTCATGAAATCCCAACCTGCATTTATGTATGTACTAATATTTTGCATTTCAGCTGTAGTAAGGCCTAAACCTCCTCCACTTGTTTCTACACCAGAAGACTCAACATCCCAAAAAGAGTTAGTAACATTTGAGTTCATGGAAACACCCAGTAAGCCATAAATATTAAGCCCTCCCAGAACACCTGCAAAATAGCAATTATCCATGTTTGAGTTAGATAATCGTGCAACTAAGCCCCCGGTACAATAAGCATCAAAATGATATGACGAAACATCACAACAACTATAACAGTTAGATATATCAGAATTACACTGGCCTATCAGACCTGCAATTGCTGTTCGACCAACAATAGTACCATTGGAATAGCAATTTGATATAGGTTCGTTGCCTGAATTTATCAATCCTACTAGAGCTGCAGTATAGTCTTTTCCCTCTATGTCTACATTTTCTAAACCTATATTTTCAACAAGACCATATTGAATATGCCCAAATAAGCCAACATAATCTGTTTCTGGTCTGAAGATAAATAGATTATCGATAATATGAAACTGTCCATCATAAGATCCGGTAAAATGAATTGAATCATTACCAACAGGTTTGAAGCCAGCACCATCATTGATATGTTTTGTTATGGTTGCATCTATATCTGATGTTTGAATAAAAGTCTTATCCCAATGCTGGGAATTTTCGCTCAGCCATAATAAGTTTTCTATAGTTTCAATCTGATAAGGATTCTCATCACTTCCATCTCCTATTGGCAGATCATAAGTTACAACAACAACTTCTCCATTTACCAAGTCATTTACTTCATAAGTGTTGTAGTGGAATGAATTGATGTCTATTGATGTTACACCAGGATTATCGGCTGCAAAAACCAATTTCAGTAAACTTCCTGTTCCGGACAAAGCCTCTGTGGAGCTACTACTAACTGTCAAAACACCAGGACTATTTTCAACAACAGAAATTGTACAATCTTCAGAAACGGTATTATCAATAACAAATGAATTATAGCTTAAAAAAGAGTTGTCATAAGCTAATTCTAAATCGTAATCAGTCAAATCCCAGGTTGAACTCAAAGAGTTTGTTTCTATTGAAACTTCTATTGTTGATCC
>CAYYLA010000175.1:0-6517 GCA_964441785.1 uncultured Candidatus Cloacimonadota bacterium
TACTTTTGGAATTCAACCGGAATACCCGGCTACCGGATACGGTTATATCGAAGGTGGAAATGAGTTTGAGACAAATATCCATAATGTTGTTAAATTCAAAGAAAAACCTGATCTTGTACAGGCTGAAGAGTTTCTGGCAGCTGGTAATTTTTTCTGGAACAGTGGGATGTTTTTGTGGAGATTAGATACGATTCTAGATGCTTTTAAGATGTATCTGCCTAAAGTCTCAAATCTCTTGGATAAGATATCTCATTGTTGGATGAATAATGGTCTTGCGGCTGATATCAGTGATTTTTATGGTGAAATGCCATCGATACCTATTGATATTGGGATTATGGAGCAGGCTGAGAAGCGGGTTGTTCTTGCTGTTGATCTTGGTTGGAGTGATGTTGGTGGCTGGAAAGCACTTTATGAACATCTTGAACTGGATGAGAATGGTAATACTACGTATGAGAACAGTTTGTTGATTGATAGTAAAGAAAACCTGATTCAATCAGAAAAGTTTGTTGCTTTGATTGGGGTAGATAACCTGGTTGTTGTAGATACAGAAGACGCGTTGCTTATTGCTGCTAAAGATAAAAGTGAGAAGGTTAAAGATATCGTAAATTACCTGAAAAAGAATAAACCTGAACTGACATAAAATTGAAGCGTGTGTGATCTTCAAGAGCGATATTTTAAGAGACGCCTGGCAGTAGTTGGCAATAAGGATTTTGAAAATTATAACTTTATTGAAAAGCATCTAAGGGTGATAACGACTCCTGATCTGATTATAAGTGGGGGAGCTTTAGGTGTAGATTCAATGGCAATCCGATTTGCAGAATACAATAACATTCCATGGATCTATTATCCTCCTGATTATAACCAGTTCAATTATGAGGCAAAACAATTACGGGACAGGATAATTGTTGACCAATGCACGGAATTGATCGCATTTTGGGATGGTATTTGTGAAGGGACCAAATATACAATAAACTACGCTTTAGCGTGCGGAAAAGAGGTTTGTATAGTCAGGATATGAAAAAGAAAGTAATTATAGGCATTCACGGATTAGGTAACAAACCCAGAGAGGCATTATTACATCAATGGTGGTTACAATCACTGGAAGATGGTCTAAGACAGATTATTACAAAAACCCCAAAAATCAATCTGGAGATGGTTTATTGGGCTGATCATAATTATTTAGACCCGCTGAATGAACAGGTCTCAGATCCCGAAAATGAGCTATTCATTAGCGAACCTTATGTCTCACCAGCTTCTGTAGAGGGATTGAAAGAGAAAAAGGTGAAAAAGAAGTTTTTGGATTTCTTTGAAAAAGAATTGGATAGTATATTTTTAAAAAATGGTAAGTTCACAGGTATAGATAAGCTGGTTGATGCAACTGTGAAAAGTATCTTCAAGGATCTTGATAATTATTACCATGGTTATGGAGATAATCAGAAGGAACGCTTATCTGGTCCGGAGTTACGTAATCGATTGCACGATGTATTGCAGAAATATCAGGGATATGAGATAATGCTGATTGGGCATTCGATGGGGACGATAATTGCCTATGATACATTACTGAAATATCAGCATGAAATTAAGATTAATACATTGGCTACGATTGGATCACCCCTGGGATTATCGGTAATCCTGAAAAAGATATTCTGGGATAATGGAATAGATATAACCGAGGATGTTCTCGCACCAACACCTGACAATATTACAAAAGCCTGGTATAATTTTTCTGATATTGATGATAAAATCGCCATAAATTATAATCTTGCAGATGATTATGATGAAAATGCTCAAGGGGTTAAACCTTGGGATTTTGTTGTTATAAACGATTATGTGATGGACGGAGTAAGGAATCCTCACAAAGGATATGGATATCTAAGGACGAAAGAGTTAGCTGAGAAGGTATTGGAGTTTTTGCAGAAATAGTTCTCAAAACCCAAAGTCACGATGAATATGTTGGAAAGTCAGTCTAATGAGCGAAAAAGCATTTACCAAATTTCAACGAACAATATTAGAATTTTCAGAATTTCAGGTTAGTTATTGAAATTTTATTTATCCCGAGTCCGGTTAAAGTTATTGGTTTGTATTTTCCTTATTTTCAATATGTTATGGTGAATATTTGACCTGCTTAGTAATTTTCTGATGAACTGTAACTTATTGTTTTACTGATATTAGTAGATTGAAACAATATGAAAAGCAAACCCGAGTCGGGTTAAAGGATAAGTGATGTTGGAAATAGTAAACTTCCCAATAATTTAGACAGGTATTGGATGTATTATTTTTTTTTAAAGTCACATAGAACTGCTGATCAAAGGGTTTATGGTTTTTCTGGTAGATATGTAGAAAAACCGGTGATCAAGCATTAGCTCAATCACCGGTTATATTTGATACGACAATTTCAATTGTCGTTTTGTATCTAACTATTCTTTGGTTTATTAAAATATCCCAGAATTATTCCCAGTACTATTGACCAGAGAGCTGCCAGTCCAATCTGAAATTCTTTTGGTAGCGAGAAGGTTACAGTATGAGCTGGAATCCAGAACCAGATCATACAGAGCATACCTTTATCAAGTCCTTTCCAATTCTTTGTTTTTTCAACCAGATTATCAAGGAATCTATGAAACACAACCATGAAAATCCCAAACTGAAGATTAGTGAAGAAAGATAAAGTAAAAGCACTGAGGAATTTATTTTCAACACAAATCACAGGTAAAAGATGATGATCAACCAGCGCATGTACATAACCTTTCATACCGGTAAAGGCAAATTTAATACCTACAGCCAGGATACTCCATACAACCATTTTCCAGAGAGTTAAGCCAATACTAAAGGGCCAGTGAACTTTCTTTTTAACAATAATTTTAGCAACGACTTCACCCAGTGTACCGAGGATTGCAAATTGAACGATAGCAGTTAGAATCGGATGCTCTGTAACAAGATTTATATACCAGTTCATTAGTTTTCCCTATCTACTTGTTATCAAGGATTCGTTTAGTTTCTTTAGCTATCATTAACTCTTCGTTAGTCTGGATTTTTAGTACTTTAACTTTTGAGTCTTCTGCAGAGATATCAAGTGTTCCACCAACAAATTGATCGTTTTCTTTTTCATCAATTTTGATCCCAAGATAATCGAGATCTTTACAAACCAGGCTTCTGAGGATTGGCATATTTTCACCAACACCACCGGTGAAAACAAGGATATCAACACCATTCATAGCAGCTGTGTAAGCACCAATATACTTTTTAATTCTATAAGCGTAAACATCATGAGCCTGGATAGCATTAGGAACCTGACGTTCAAGAATATCTTCTTCAATCTCTCTCATATCATTACTGATAGCAGAAAGTCCCAACATACCACTTTTCTTGTTGAGGACTTTGTTCACCTCTTCAACATCCATGCCCATCTGTTGTTGCATGAATATTGGAATTGCAGGATCAAGATCACCGCAGCGAGTTCCCATCATCAAACCTTCAAGAGGAGTAAAACCCATAGAGGTATCAACTGATTTTCCGCCATCGATAGCTGTGATAGAAGCGCCATTACCAATATGAGCGGTTATAATTTTTAGATTTTTTACATCTTTACCAACATATTCTGCCGCTAATTCACTGACGTATTTATGCGAAGTGCCGTGGAATCCATAACGACGTATCTTATTCTCGGTATAATATTGAAGTGGTATTGCATAGAGATAGGCTTTAGCCGGCATGGTTTGATGGAAAGCTGTGTCGAAAACACCACATTGAGGTGTTTCTGGAAGGAGATGTTTCATGGCTGATACACCTTTTAAATTGGCTGGATTATGAAGCGGTGCAAGACTGGAACACTCTTCCATAACCTTAATAACATCTTCTGTAACCTCTACAGAACCAGAATAGAATTCACCGGCATGTACAAGTCTGTGACCTACAGCGTCTATCTCTTCGATTTGTTTGATAACGCCATGGTTTTCATCCAGCATATGGTCTATTACCAGCTGAATGGCTTTCTCATGGTCTTCGATTAACATTTCATACTTTTTCTTTTTGTAATTTTTTGTTTTATATGAGAATAACGATATATCTTCACCTATTCTCTCTGCTACACCGTCACATAGAACATCTTCTGTTTCCAAGTTGATAAACTGGTATTTTACAGAAGAGCTTCCACAATTGATTACTAATACTTTCATTCGTTCTCCGTATCTTTTTTATTTGTTGAATATTATCTTAATTTCTCGTTTAGCACTTTCTGGCGAATCCGATGCATGAACAGCATTCTTTGTAATTGTTTCTCCATAAATTCTGCGGATTGTTTCCGGTTTTGATTCATGGTAATCAGTAGATCCTGCAAGGTTACGAAGTTCTTTGATTGCATTCTCTCTCGAGAGAATAACTCCTACTGTCTTTCCTGATTTCATAAAGGTAACTAATCGTTCGTAAAAATCTTTACCTTCATGTTCTGCATAGAAGTTGGATGCCATTTCATCATCCATTACAAACATCTTTATGTCTTCTATTTTGAAGCAATGCTCCTCTATAATTTGTAGAATTGCACCAATATGATTCTTTTTTGTAGAATCAGGTTTGATTAATAATAATGTTCTTTCGTTCATTAATACATATCTCCTGTTTTATGATATCTCATTTATTGTATTTAATAATTCTGATCTAACATCTTTTACATCTTCGAAAATTATCCTTGTTATGCATGATATCAGCGGTATAGAAAGATTCAATTTAGACAATTTCTGGATGGTTTTTGCCATGGAAACACCTTCTACTTCCATGCCAACTTCTGATAAAGCATCATCAAGGCTGTTGCCTTGAGCGATAAGTCGTCCAAATTTCCTGTTTCTACTATCATCAGAGATACAGGTTGTAATTAGATCACCCATACCAGCGATTCCATAGACTGTTGAATACTTAACACCCAGGAATTTCATAACCGTATCAAACTCGCGTAATCCATATGTCATTATCAAACCAATAATATTTGTTTTGAAACCCAATCCATCGGAGATACCAACAGCGATAGCAATAAGGCCTTTTAGTGACGCTGCAAGCTCAACACCCTTAATATCGCGACTGAATTCGAAGGTAAGTAAATTATTCTCAAAAACCTCTTGAAGATAGAGGAGTAATGATACATTTTTGGATGCTATCACTGCTTTAGCTGGTAATCCTTCTACAAGTTCTCTTGCTATGGTTGGACCAGATAAGGCGGCAAATTTGATTTTTGGAAGATGGGTGATAAATGTCTGCCCAACAGTCATTAACGTCGAATGTTTAACGCCCTTTGAGGCATTTACAATGATGCATTCTTCTGCATTATTATCTTTAAATTCAGCGATCAAACTCTCGATTTTTCTTGAAGGTATAACCACAACAACTATATCCTCGGGATTTATCTGGCGACTGAATTTAGCTTCGACAATAATTCTGTCTGGAAGCGTTATTCCCGGAAGAAAATCTTCATTTTTCCTGTTTTTATTTATTTTATCAGCTTCCTGCTGATCAATAGTCCACAAATATACATTATTCTTTTGCGAAAAAAGTAAGGCCAGTGTAGTTCCCCAGTTTCCTGATCCGATGACAATCAACTTTCCTCTTTTCATTGTCTTCTCCTTTAGAGATAAATTTTTAACCATTAATATCAAAAGCTTAAAAGCCTATCAATTAGTAAAGATATTTTTAATTTTGGATATGATAAGATATTGGAAAATCAAGAAGTAAGAGCGATTGCAATAAAGTGACAGGGGGACATTATTATGGGCAAGTATAATCGTATAGTTTGGATTGAGAAAAAACGAAATTATCATAATTAGATCAATTTCAGAACGATGCGTTAGGATTTATTCAATGAGAATCTTTTTTTTTGTTGCTAATTTCGAGGTTCACACAGGAGTATCAAAGCAAAGGAGAAGAAAAATGAATAACGATGAGATTAAGGAACTCTATCCAATCAAATTATCGGATTATAACGATAAATGGCCGATGTATTTCGAAGAGGAGAAAAAGTGGTTATATAATATTCTGGATTTTATGAATCCATTCAGAATCGAGCATATTGGTAGTACTGCTGTTCCTGGTTTAAGAGCAAAATCTACTATTGATTTGCTTGTAGAAATCCCAGAAGAATTTTCCGAAATAGAACGAATGAAATCTGTACTGACAGATCATGGATATATTTACATGCAAGAGCAGACACGCCATATTATGTTTGTAAAAGGGTATGGACCAACCGGAATAGAGCCAATTTCTTATCATCTTCATTTTGGTCCTTTAGACCAGAGCTGGTTGTGGGATCGGGTATATTTCTGTGATTATCTAAAAAAGCATCCGGAAACAGCGATGGAATATCAAATATTGAAAGAGCAGTTAGCAGAGAAATACGAATATGATCGTGAAGCATATACCGAGTCAAAAGGTGATTTTATCAAAAGAATCACGGAGTTGGCTGTGCTGAAGAGATTGTGAAACGAAGAGATTGAGAGATGAAGAGAAAATATTGAAGGCAACAATTAAAATAGTCGCC
>CAYYLA010000176.1:0-6471 GCA_964441785.1 uncultured Candidatus Cloacimonadota bacterium
ATCTGCTGTATCCGACCTTTACCGATGACAGCGTTCCCGAGCAGCGGGAGACGGGGTTTATAATAACAGACTAAATGCTGGCTGTTTTTCTCTTCTTCCAGTTGGATTGGATCAAAAACCAAATTAAGATGCTCCCGTAAAACATCATGTCTTAATCTGATGCTTTCCCAGTATTGATCACTGTTATGATCAACAATCCTGAAATCAAGTTCTTCTTCTGATATTCTCTTCTCTATTTTCATCGTAGGAGTCTTTATCTAAAATTGTCTGAACAAAGTCAAGAAAATAGCGTGACACTATTTGATAGTAAGAAACAAGCCTAAATGATCAGAAGGAAACAATCCCTGATTAATTTGTATGTTACCAATTTGTTTGATAGATACAACTCGCTGAGATAAATGTTTTGATATCCAAATGTAATCAATACGTTTTCGAGGATTTTCAGAGGGGAATGTATAACCCTTTTTTTTATTTCTCAAAAGACTCCAGCAATCGAGAAACGTTGATGAATGGAATGCTCTCATTTGCCAACTTCCAGGAGTACTGTTGAAATCACCGGCAATCAATGTGTTTTCACAGAAATTTGTTTGAGCCAGTTTAAGGCATTCATTCATGTTGGATCGAGCATTGGTTGGAAAATAAGAGAAGTGTGTGTTGAAAATTCTAAATGTTTCCTGTTCATGGGAAAATGTTATATATTGAGCAATCCGTTGATTTGAATCAAATGAAGGATGTTTGATCTTAAACGGGGACGATCCTTTATCAATAACTGTAAAAGGTGTAATGATGGAGAGTCCCTCCCAGAATTCTGAACCACGATAATACATTGCAGGTTGAGTGAGAATATTGTATTTATCAAAGTAATCTGATTGTTTAGATAATATTTTTAGTATTTGATCACCGGCGTTGAAGTTTTGATCTTTTTTCTTGTGGAAACGAACCTCTTGAAGTAAAATGATATCAGGTTTCAGGAAGGTGATTTCTTTAACAATATACTGAATCCTAATCTCCCAGTCTTTGTGGTCATCAAAATTCGCAATATTCCAGGATAGTATACGTAACATATTATTCGGTTAGAAGAGGGGGATAGGAAAGATATGCCTGCCAGGCTGATTGCTGAAGGTAGTTTTGTTCAAATTCTGAGATCGTATCATCATTTATATAATTGACTCCTACAGGAGATTGTTGAAACAGAGAAGCAAAGAAAGTACATACTGCAAGATAGGTTCCACGGGTGTTTGGGTGGCTTTCATCATTGGAATGTAATATAATGAGAGGATTATTCTCAAGTGAGATCTGGAAAGCTCGTCCCACAGGGCAGACCATGGCATCAAATTGTTCTCCCGCACTATTGTAGGCGGCAGCTAGATCTTCTATCATAGCGGGATTAAATGCTCTAGCCCAGGTCATGAAAAAGGCTGGTTGAGCTCCAGAGGCATGGATCAGATTTGTTAATGAATCGGCATATTGATAAAACAGTTGAGGTTCCTCTATTGGGCGCAAACTCTGCTCCTGCAATATCACATAATCCCAGCTTCCATTGGCGATTAGATTTTGAGTTTCTGGATGATTCCAATGGTATTGCAAAGAAGCTCCTCCGGCTGTTTCAGCTTCTGCCAGAAACTCTAACTCAATATCACTGGAACTAACGAACTCCATAAGATGACTATCTATCCCACCATTAAAATAAGTATAGCTGTTCCCGATAAAAAGAACCCGACTCGGGTTGGGGTGTGTTTCAGTGAAGGTGATGGCATCAATATCATTAATGGGGATAGATTCAGAGTGTCCATCATTAAAATGGATTATCATATCTGTTGCAAAAAGAGTTAACACAAAGGATAACAAAGCTGCTATTAATATTTTGATTTTCATATCAATTCCTTTTATCTAATGAGACATTGGTTAAAAGAGGTGAGTTATATGTAAATAATTGTATTAAGCCATTGTCTCGCAACCATAATTCAGGGATCAAAATCACATTTATGAGATATCTTTTGTTAACCCGACTCGGGTTAACAAAACCAGATGGAAAATATGGCGTAATACATGTGGTAATCATTATCTGGCTGATATGCTATGATTGTTGGTGTTTTGTTTAAATTGATATTCGATTTTATGTAACTCTATGCTATAGTATGTTTTATGATGTTACATGTTAGATTTGGGCTTTGACAAATCAACCCGACTCGGGTTAACAAAAAGGATGTTTGCTTAAGGATAGGAAAGGAGCCTTCTGGGGTGGCAGAAGGCTCCGGAGAAGGATGTTGCCATGAACAGCAACGTACTTTATTCTTTCATTTTAGTTTTTCACTCTATTAAAACTATCTATATTGCAAGCAATCAGCGTGCCAAATCGTTTGGTTTGTTTGAATCTATTGCTATATAGGAAGATATGGATTCACAATCTTTTTTTATTTATGAATTGCTTATTTATTCATGAAATAAATCACGAATAAATCAGCAGAGTGATGGATCTGTTAATCAGTTGTTTTTTATATATGTTCTAATTGACTATAATTTCATCGATAAATAACCAGCATGGATCACCTCGGGCTATAAACCAGTCAGGACATTGTTCTAAAGCGTTAACCTTTATCTTCAAAAATCTCGCTGATATATCTTTATCAAAACAGAATTCTACTATCTGATTTTCCAAAACATTATCCTTTATGGAAGCAGAAATATCTCCCAATAAAAGCCAATTTTCTCCATCCATAGAATAATCTACTCTGATGGAATTCGGACGAAAAATCCAGGCATTAGTATTGTGAAGTGTTCCAATTTTAATACTTTTAATCTGTTCAAATTGTTCCATATCTAAAATAAATTCAGGAGATTTTCCCAGGAATCCGCACCAATAACCATCATTGTGGTTGAGTGAGCCAGAGATTCCATCGGTAAGAGCTGCGAGATTACCATATTTTTCTGATGGTTGTTCCGATGTGTCAATAGTGCAACCAAGTACTTTATGGAAATCCACTTTCAAATGATTGTAGTGATAAGAAATCCTATTTTGAACAACAGTAGCAGCTTTGATGATAGCAGATTCTTTCAAGATGATTGTATCATTATAAACAGGAGAATCCGTTGCTGGTTCAGAACCATCCAAGGTGAAAAAAATTGGAGCGTTATAAATCTCGGTAGAAAGATCAATCTCATATTGGCGTAACACATTATTGTATTTTGGCTTAATCTCAACAACAGATGTTCCAGGACAATAATTGATTTTTAGATTATTATAGCGTTTATACTGAATCTGCATTCGCTTCAGGAAATCATTCCAATCTCTTTTTTTCGCGTAGGTCCAGACAACCTCGCTCAAAGCAGCCATGCGAGGAATGCTCATATATTCAGCATGATCCTCGGTTGGAATCCATTCTGTCCAAACATTTCCCTGAGCTCCAAGTATATATGTTTTTTCATTATCTGATAATGTTGCAGGAAAGGGATCAAAAAAGAACACTTTTTTCAGTGAAGTATATCCACCGATAGCGCGTTTTTCTTCTGCCGGGTTTCCCTGATAGTGATCGAAATAGCAATGTGTACCGGGCGTCATAATCACATTATGTCCTTCTTTAGCTGCAGATATTCCGCCCTTCATTCCGCGCCATGACATCACCGTTGCCTGAGGTGCTAAACCTCCTTCGAGTATCTCATCCCATCCAATAATGGAACGATTTTTTGAAAGGAGATATTGCTCAATTTTTTTGATGAACCAACTTTGCAACTCATTGGTATCTTTTAAACCTTCGTCTTTGATCCGTTTTTGACAGGCAGGGCATTTTCCCCAGTTTGATTTGTGAGCTTCATCACCACCAATATGGATAAATTTTGATGGAAACAAATCGACGACTTCATCAAGAACATTTTTCAGGAATGTGAAAGTTTCCTTCTTTCCAGCACAAAAAATATCTTTATTGGGCCAGTAGGATCCAGTAGCCACAGAGGTCTTCTCGTTAAAACAACCCAGCTCCGGA
Source organism: uncultured Candidatus Cloacimonadota bacterium (assembly GCA_964441785.1). Lineage (GTDB taxonomy): Bacteria > Cloacimonadota > Cloacimonadia > Cloacimonadales > TCS61 > CAYYLA01. The sequence continues at coordinate 3,981 of CAYYLA010000176.1, forward strand.
TAGGCTGCTAACACCTCACAGCTGTGTCCTGGCATTTCAATCTCAGGAATAATCTCAACGTATCTATCAGCAGCATATTGGATGATTTCACGAACCTCATCCTGCGTATAATATCCACCGTAGGTAGCTTTTTCTCCATCCTTTGCCGGTTCTCTATCCAACCAGTCAATACCATTTCTATCAACCCGCCAGGCACTGATTTCCTGCAACTTAGGATATTGTTTGATCTCCAATCGCCAACCATTATCATCTGTAAGATGCCAGTGGAATCTGTTCATTTTATGAAAGGCAATGAAATCAATATAACGCTTGATAAATGAGACGGGAAAGAAATGCCTGGATACATCCAGGTGCATGCCGCGCCAACTGAAATGAGGCTTATCTTCTATTTTACAAACCGGAATCTCTAACAGATTGAGTGGATTCTCTGCAAATATGTCCGCTGGTAATAATTGAAGAATTGTTTGTATCCCATAGAATAAACCTGCTGGTTTCTCTGCAGAAAGCTTTATATAACGAGCATTGGCGTTAAGTCTGTAACCTTCATCACCCAAACCAGTATCATCAATTGAAAGATTAATATCAGAGGTGTTAACGTTATTTCCGGGAATTATTGATATTTTCTTTCCCATATTATCTTCAATAATTTTGGATAGAATCTCTGCAATCCGTCTTAACTCTGGGTTGAATGGATTCAAAATAATCCGTGTTTTTGGTAAAATCCTGAAAAAACCATTATTTATTTGTATTGATTGTGGTTTAGGTATAATATTCATACGTATCCTATGCACCTGCATAGATGTATACTATCAGGTTACCTCTGCTTTTTTGTGTTTATTAAATTTCAAATCTGTTAGAATTTTGGCATCTAACCAATGTCGTTCATCATCGATTTTTATCGAGATGGATTCTCCCTCTGGAAGTAGAGGATTATTTTCAATCAGGTAAACAGTATAGGGAGATAATCGATCCAGATGAGATTTCAAACGTTCAAGATCAATAATACCCAGTGTGAAAATGATGGTAAAACTCTTGCGCTCAGGAATGAACGTTACAACTGGTCTATTGCCCTGTGAATATTGCAGAGCCCAACTCTGATCATCCAACTGATAGAATACGCCCTTTTTCAAACATCCTCTGTACTCTATAACTCGGATAATCTCTTCCCAGAAATGTAATGTACTATTCCCAATAAATCGTTCCATCGTTTCTTCATCAGGGATAAGATGCCGATTCTTCATTCGTGGCGATAGTTCATGATTCTTTCTTAGCTGCGATAATCTTTTTTTATTCTCAAAAGCTTCTAGATATAAACTGATAGCTCTATCATCAAGATGACCAAATTTCTCTTCTATTTCTGCTCTGGTGATAAGATGTGATTCCAGTAATGAGCAGGTATAATCGTCGCACTGAGCACAATGTTCAATCCCTTTTTCTATAACGCATTTACGGACGGGGCAGTCATCAAATAACATTCCCTCACTTGATTCATCAAGACATCCCCTGCAGATCAATGATTCACGATTAATCTCAATATTGTGCTTTATTGCCAGCTCCGAACCAAGAACATCTCTTGCACCTTCGAGTTGCTCATTCTTGTGATATAAAAGGCAGATATCACAGCGGTTTCCACATCGGGTAACGATTTTGTGAGGCATCTATTTCATCCCTAATCGTTTATTACTTTTTAAAAATTGGATAGCTTCATCTAACCGCTTAATTTTTGTCTGTTCTCGTTTTGCACTATCAATCCAGCCAACATATTTCTTTTGATGAGATGAAGGTAGATTGGTAAAATTAACAGCTGCTTGAGGCTCATTTTTAAATGCTTTTTTGATGTAAGAAGGAATCGTAAATTCCTTTGATTTAACTTGATTAGAAGATAGAAGTTTTCTGTCAAACCGGTCTGATCCAAAGGGTGTCATCCTCTTTGAATCAATTAATTCAGACATGCGTTTTATATTAACTGCTGACCATTTAGCCCAATTTTTACGTGGTGTAAATTTTCGGCAATATCTCTCACTATCCAATCTTTTGATTAAACTGTCTATCCAACCAAAACAGAGAGCTTCTTTAACCGATTCATTATAATCAAGTGATATTACATTTGTGTGTTTCTTAAAGAACACAAGCCATATCTCTTGTTCAACAGAATGATTGATTTCCAACCATTCGTGCCACTCCTCATTTGTCTTGAAATATTCTGCTCTCTTTTCCATAACTCATTCTTTAGAAAAATATTTGATTGACACTGTCAAACAAAAAAGAAAATAAAAAATAAATGGTTAATGAGAACGATCTAAATCACGTCTGAAAAAACTCCTTTCAATTTCTTTAGATAGAGTAGTTTGACGGCAATCTTCGCACAGTCGCATTTCCTCTTCAGGTAAACCCAATTCTTCTACCAGGAACTGGAGGGTTTTTATTGTTATGTGACGTTTGCCGCAGGATGGACAGGTTATCAAATCAGATCGCTGTTGCCAGATACGAC
>CAYYLA010000177.1:0-6449 GCA_964441785.1 uncultured Candidatus Cloacimonadota bacterium
AACCCATGCAACGCCAGATAAGCACCTTCAGAAACATTAACCAGGTTATTCATTTTCCATCTCCTTTATTTAGGTACGTGAATACCTAATTGCTGTTTTCGTGTCAAATCTTTTTTTATCCAAGATAGAAAACTGGATACTAATAGCAGGACTAATCCCTTTAATATCAACATATTAATCTTATTCAATAAAATCCATCGCTATCATTAAAGACTTTACAAAAATCACTCTCTCATTTTTCTGCATTTATAAAATGAAAGGATAATTGATGAAAACCATAAAGATCAAAAAAGCTGCACAAAATAATCTGAAGAATCTGGATCTGGAGATTCCACATAACAAATTAGTTGTAATTACGGGTGTTTCCGGTTCCGGGAAATCATCCCTGGCATTTAACACCATTTTTCAAGAAGGACAGAGACATTTTCTCGAATCCTTATCTACAAAGTCACGTCAACTATTGAACAAACTTCAATCACCCAAGGTCGAAGAGATAAGTGGAATGCGTCCTGCAATTGCACTTAATCAACATACATCTCAACCGGGACAGCGTTCGACATTGGGTACACTAACCGGAATAAATGATCTTCTTCGTTTACTGTTTGCCCGTTGTGGAAAAAGTCCGGATTATCCAAGTCTCAATATAAAACGGAGTCTATTCTCTTTTAACTCTCCCCTTGGTGCCTGCCCCACATGTAATGGATTGGGAATTGTCGATAAGGTTGATCCGAGTCTTTTAATCAAAGATGACAATCTATCTATTCGCGAAGGTGCTTTTGAGATGACAACACCGACAGGATATATTGTATATTCTCAAGTAACTCAGGATGTTCTCAACGATATCTGTAATGCTCATGATTTCAGCATCGATATTCCCTGGAAAGATCTAACCGACTCAGAAAAAAATGTTATCTTGTTTGGATCTAACCGATTGAAGGTTCCATTTGGCAAGCATACATTAGAATCACGTCTAAAATGGAGTGGAATAACGGCAAAGCCACGTGAAGAAGGATATTATAAAGGTATCATTCCTGTAATGGAGGAAATTTTAAGGCGCGACAGGAACGAGAATGTTTTACGTTTCACCCGCAGTCATCAATGTCCCGACTGCAATGGTAAAAGGCTGAATCATAGGGCCTTAAGCGTTAAATTTGCCGGCAAAGATATTTCCTATTATTGTGAACAACCTTTAACAGAATTAATTAATACCTTCACCTCTATAGAGGATAGGAATCCTGTCTTTCAATCAATCAGGACGCAAATTACAGGTATACTTAACAATCTGATCAATCTTGGTCTGGGGTATCTTTCGTTAAACAGAAGAGGAAATAAACTAACCATGGGCGAGTTACAAAGGGCTCGATTAGCATCTCTTCCCTCTCTTGGATTGCAGAACATGGTTTTCGTTCTTGATGAACCATCGGCCGGATTACACATGCAGAACATTGATCAATTAATAAAGATTTTGCATGAGATACGGGATCTTGGTAATAGTGTAATAATTGTTGAGCACGATCTGCAGATGATCAGAGCAGCAGATTGGTTGATTGATCTAGGACCGGGAGCAGGTGAAGAGGGAGGATATTTATTATTTAGTGGCCCGATTAAACAATTCATGAGTCAGACCATTAGATCAAGTCAGACCCAGAAACACCTGCAATCAAAACTGAGAATTATGCCGTCTCACAATATTGAATCAGGCAAAAATATCGAATTAACCGGTGTAACAGCCAATTATCTTAATGGTATTGATATCACGTTGTCTGGAGGAATGATAAATCTTATAACCGGTATCTCCGGAAGTGGAGCGCGGGATATTGTCGAAGATGTTTTGATCCCACATTTCCAAGCATCGAAAGGAGACAAAAGGGCAGATCCCGGACCGGTTAATTCTATAACAGGCTTGGATAATTTTAAAAAGTTGATCTGGGTTGATCAAAAGCCTATTGGAAGAACCAGCAGAAGTAATCCGGCGACTTACACGAAAGTTTTTGATCATATACGCAAACTTTTTGCAGGATTAGAACAATCAAAGCAGAAAAAACTTAAAGCTGGAGATTTTTCTTTTAACAATAAATCGGGACGTTGTGATAAATGTGAAGGTAACGGATACATTCAGATAGGCATGCATTTTATGGAGGATGCACATATAGTCTGCGATAAATGCAATGGAAAACGTTACAAAAATAATATACTACATATCAAATACAGAGATCATTCCATTGCTGATGTGTTGGAAATGTCTGTTGAGGAAGCATACCATTTCTTGAAAGATCAAAACAAGATCAGTAATATTTTGCAACAGATGATTGATCTTGGTATTGGATATCTGAAATTAGGACAACCATCTACAACCCTGTCAGGTGGAGAAGCACAAAGAATTAAGCTTGCTGCAGAGCTTTCTGGCAAACAGGGTAACAGTAATCTTTATGTATTAAATGAACCGTCTGGAGGATTACACCCGGCTGATAATGAGTTGCTTATCAAAGCGTTAAAAGGGATAGCAAATAAAGGAAATCTCATAGTAATTACCGATCAGGACCCACAGATAATAATGGCAGCTGATAATCTTATCGAGTTGGGACCAGGCAGTAATGAGAAGGGTGGAAATATCATTTTTTCAGGTCATCCATCGGATTTGGCAGCATGCAAAAGATCTGTTTTATCCAACCTGATTTTTGATGAAAACACGATAAAAAAAACGGATTCTAAGGATTTTGATGCTCCCCAAAAAATAAGTTTATCAGGAGTAAAAACACACAACCTCAAAAATCTTGATCTTTCGATAGAACGTAACAGGATAACAACCATAACCGGCTTATCAGGGAGCGGAAAATCATCATTGCTCTATGATACAATATTTAGTGAAAGCAACAGACGTTTTACAAAATCTTTATCGGCATTTGCACGATCTTATCTTGAGCAGAGTCCCGAACCTGATGTAGATGAGATAAGCGGACTAACCCCTGCGGTAGCAATAAGTCAGCAGCAACCTCAAGCAAATCCTCGTTCTACAGTCGGAACATTTACCGGAATTTATGATCATCTGAGACTGTTCTTCAGCAGGATTGCCCAATTGTCAGGATTAGATTTAACAGCCAGCGAATTCTCATTTAATCATCAGGATGGAGCTTGTTTGCAATGCAGGGGATTGGGAATCGAACGGATGTGTGATGCGGATTTAATTATAGAAGATCCCTCAAAGCCATTGTTTAAGGGAGCATTAGTTAAGCATAAAACGGTTAAATTCTATTTGGATGATAACGTCCAATATCCAGCTATCATGAAGCATTTAGCTGAGATTTACAATGAGGATACGAATAAACCATGGAAGCAATTGTCTCATGAATTTAGAAACATTATTATGTATGGAACCGGAGGAGAAATCCATAATGTTATCTGGGATTTCAAGCGGGGAAATCGCGAAGGAACCCATAATTGGGAAACCACCTGGCCCGGCTTAACAAACCTGATCAGTGAGGAATATCAAAGGAAACATATTGATCATAGAGGTAAGGAAATTTTACCATTATTAAAGGATGTAACCTGTTCTGTCTGCAATGGAAGCAGATTAAAAAAAGCGTCATTGGATGTATCCTTTGCAGGGTTTAATATAGCCGAGATCTGTAATCTGGAGTTAGCGGATTTACACAAATTATTCTCGCAGCAAAGAGTTAATGAAAAAACGGATGTGCAGAAAATTTTCACAAGTATCCAACCTGCAATACTGAAGAAATTGTCTTCGATAATCGACTCAAATCTGAGTTATCTGACTCTTTCTAGAACCATCTCAACATTATCAGCCGGAGAGACACAACGCCTGAGAATTGCCAACCAGATTGATGCATCCATTACAGGAATAACCTATATCTTTGATGAACCCGGTAGAAGCCTGCATCCACATAATCGCAAACATCTCCATAAACAATTGCAGAGACTGAAAGCAAAGGATAATACTATTCTCTTAATTGAGCATGATCCAATGCTGATAAAACAGAGTGATGTTGTTATCGAACTTGGTCCAAAGGCGGGAGAGTCGGGAGGTCACCTGATTTTTCAGGGTTCACCTGAAGAGTTGAAGGCATGTAGAGATTCAATAACAGCCAAATATCTTAATCCAATAAAGAAACCGGATATACAAACATCATGCAGCAATAATTATTTTGCTGTTAAAGGCGTATCTGTTAACAATATCGATCATCTTGATATCAGGTTTTGTTATAATGCAATAAATATGGTAACCGGGGTTTCGGGAAGTGGAAAAACATCCCTGATTTTTGAGGCTTTGTTGCCTTCTCTTATACAGAATAAGCCAATCAATTGTTCTGAACTTGATATAAAAAAATCCTTCAATCAAGTGATTTCAATCAATAACACATCAGTTAAGTCCAATCTCATCAGTTCGGTTGCGACATTTTCCGGCATAATGAATCAGCTTCGAAAGATCTATTCATCTTTGGACGGTGCACAATCAGATAATCTGAAGGGCGCGGCTTTCTCTTATACTAACAAAACCTTCCAATGCCCGGCCTGCAAAGGTAAGGGTATTAATAAAGTGAGCATGGATTTCATGTCTGACATAATCACGCAATGCTCACAGTGTAAGGGAAAACGTTATCGGAGTGAAATCAATAAGTACAAATACAAAGGGTACTCCATCGCAGATATAATGGATATTACTTTGATGGAGTTAGCCGAGATATTTAAGGATAATCAAAAAATCATAAAAATAGTGAACTTGTTCAAGGAGTTAGGTTTGGATTACCTAACCCTGGGGCAGAGCAGTTCAACACTGTCTGGTGGCGAGAAACAGCGTTTACTTTTAATTAAATATCTTCTTGATTCCAAATCCAACAACAACCTTTTCATTTTTGATGAACCATCAAAAGGATTACACCCGGAGGACTGCAGACATCTGATCAAGCTCATTAGAAATCTTCAGCAAAAGGGCAATACAATCATCATGATCGAACATAATTTGATGATGATCGCTATAGGTGACGATGTCGCTGACATGAGACCGGGAGCAGGATCTAATGGTGGTAAAATCGTAGAACGTGGTGATATCATTACGTTAATGCAATCAACAGAGTCATTGACAGGTGAAGCTTTGAGACTATATTATCAGAATTGAGATTGTCAGGAGTAACTTATGAAGATTTTAAAGAAGTCTGTTTCTGTAAAAGCAAACCCGGAACGATTATGGAGAATGTGGACAGATGAAAATGAGATAACAAAATTTTTCTCATCCAAGGCTAAGATAGAGCTTAAAATAGGTGGTGCATTTGAGATGTATTTTCTATTGGATAATCCATCAGGTAGCCAGGGATCAGAAGGTATGAAGATTTTAAGCTACCTGCCGGAGAAAAGTTATCTTTCGAGTGGAATGCTCCACCTCAGTTTCCAGAGATAAGGAAACAGAAAACCTGGGTTGTGGTTGAGTTCATTGTAGCTGAAAATAATCAAACCATTGTAACATTATCTCATCTTGGTTGGAAAGAGGGAGATCAATGGGATGAAGTTTATGATTATTTTGATAATGCCTGGAGCTATGTTTTATCCAATTTAAAAACTTTTATAGAGGGTGATTGCAAATAATTTTTCGGAAGTATAAATAAATTCTCGTTGCTTTAAGAATTCTTTATATTACACTTTATGTAAAATTTATTAATGAAAATTAATCAGGAGGAAACAATGAGAAACAAATTAAGGATAGATATTGCTATTGTACTTTTATTTACAGGCCTGGTAGCAGAAGAGTGGAAGATTGAAGCTGATGCTTCTTTATCAATGAATCAGAATGCTTATAGTGATAACTGGTCCGGTGATGAAAAAGGCTCAATATCATGGGTAAGCAGCCTTAATTTCTTAGCAGAAAAACAATTGAATCCAAAAATGTTAAACAAAAATACTGCCAAACTCGCTTTTGGTCAAACCCACACTCAATACGTTGATGATGATGGTGATAAACAATGGCAAAGGCCAGATAAAACAACCGACCAGATTGAACTGGAAGGATTGATGATATTTACACTCAACGGATTTGTTGATCCATACGCCGGGGTAAAATTCGAAAGTCAGTTCCTTGATGAAAGTATGGTTGAAACAAAAACTATCAATCCAATCGAGTTAACAGAAAGCTTTGGTGTATCAAAATTTCTTATCAAAGAAGAGAAAAAAGAACTTTCAACCAGACTTGGTGGTGCATTTAAGCAATATATGAACAGTCATGACGAAATTGATAACACAAACGATGGTGGTATTGAGTTTGTAGCGTCTTATAAAACGCCATTGGCAAAAGAGATGATTACGTTTAACAGTGATCTTAATATCTACAAAGCGCTCTATTTCTCAGAAGAAGATAATGTAAAAGATACGGATTTTGAAGATGCCTTGAAAGCTCCACGGGTAAATTGGGAGAATATTTTTTCAGCCAGCTTAACAAAACT
>CAYYLA010000178.1:0-6318 GCA_964441785.1 uncultured Candidatus Cloacimonadota bacterium
ACCACCAGACCAGTAGTAAATCAGCACACTCTTTTCCATTGTTGAATTGATCCAATAAGTGATACCCAATACTGATATCATGGCAAGATTCAAAAATGCAGAGGATAAACCTGGTACAAAGAAATAACCATGAGAATTAAGAATTGATATTAATGTTGAAGCAAATCCAATAAGAAATAGATATGGGAAAAGCAATCGTGTTAAATCAACAGCTAAGCTGTAGGTAGTAGCAGAAAATCCCGGTGCTAGAATCTTCACTATAAAGGGTGCAAGTAAGATACCAAGACCGCTCAAGATCATGAGAAATGCAGCTAACAAAGATAAGACATTGATAGCAAAACTGATCTGATATCTGCTACCCTTCTTCTCTCCAATTTCATTATAAATTGGTATGAAAGCTGCAGATAAAGCACCTTCTCCAAATAATTTGCGCAAAAGGTTGGGTATTTGATAGGCTACCTGAAAGGCATCAGCAGCTGCTGTTGTGCCAAAGAAACCTGTCATCAACACATCCCGTACAAGTCCTAATACTCGACTTATAAAAACGGCTAATGACATCGAACCTGCATTCTTTGCTAATGTTTTTTTACTCATATTTTTCTCATGCACATTTTTCTGTATTAAACAAAATTGTAAATAAATAAAACCTGAGCCGAACAATAATAATTTGATTTAGTCATTTTGCTCTTCTTTATATTTCACTTATAAGAAAATAACGTTGATCAAAACCTGATCTTCACTTAAGGAACAGAGTAATTCACTTGTTAATAAGATTGAGTAGACTAAATAAAGAACAGATGCTCCAGAAGGATTTTTACTCCAATCAGGATCAGCACAATTCCACCGATAACTTCGATATTTTTCTGAAACATTTTCTTGCAGCGCGTTCCTAGATATACACCCCAAAATGAGAGTAAAAAAGTGATTACCCCAATAACTATTGCCGGTTCAACAATTTTTACATGCAATATGGACAACGTTACTCCAACAGCAAGAGCATCTATACTTGTGGCTATAGAAAGCATAAAAATTGTAAATAAACTTAGCTGAGATTCTCTATCACAAACCTCCATTTTTTGAGATTCATAGATCATTTTTACACCAAGAATTGTCAAAATGCCAAAAGCCACCCAGTGATCAACAGGTTCGATATATTCTTTTAAAGATAATCCGGCATACCACCCAATTATTGGCATTATCCCTTGAAAAAAGCCAAAGAAAAGACTTATTTTCAAGGCGAATTTCAGATGAAATCTTTGAATAGTTATCCCGTTTGATATGGCAACAGCAAAGGCATCCATTGCTAACGAAATTGCAATTAATACAAGGGTTATCTTATCCATTAAACCTCGTTTTCGAAAATATTTTTCTCACAAAAAAAAACACCTCCCCAGAAATTATCCTCGGGAGGTGTTGTCAACGTTTAAACGTGTTGATCAATCAGAATAGGATTACCATCAGGGTCAACAACAACAATACTACCTGGACCACGTCCTCTTTCATTGGTTTCGTTTTCCAAAACTATTCCCTGCTCTTTCATTTTCTTTTGAATATCTCTGACATCCATAAATGCTTCCAATTCTTCAGCATTGGCATCCCAGCCCGGATTAAAGGTTAGGATATTCTTTTCAAACATACCCTGAAAAAGACCAATTACAGCGGTTTGATTCTTCATTATTAACCAATTCTGATTGATATCACCACCAAATATTTTAAATCCCATTTTCTCATAGAATTCTTTTGATTTATTGATATCTTTTACATTTAAACTAACTGAAAAATTTCCCAGTTCCATATCGTTACCTCTACTGTTTTGATGGTGCTATCGCCATCCAATTAATACTAAACTTAATCACTTTCTCTACTGTTTTGATGGCGCCATTACCATCCAGTTTATGTTAAACTTATCCCTTATGGATCCAAAATAATCACCCCAGAAGGCATCATTGATAGGCATTGTAATCTCACCACCTTCTGCCAAAGCATAAAAGATTCTATCTGCTTCGTCTTTTGTATCGGTATTAATAGCGATAGAAAAATTGTTACCAATCGTTATAGGTGGTCCCCAGTCCCCTCCATTATCACTTCCCATGAGGATTGTTTCTTTACTTATTGGTAGTGAAATATGCATAATCTGGTTTTTAATATCTTCGGACATCGGAGGCATATCAACATTCACCGGGATATCCGCAAATCTTCCCAGATAAGAGAAATCTCCCCCGAAAATTGATTTATAGAAGTTAAATGCTTCTTCACAATTACCTTGAAAGGTTAAATATACATTTACTGTAGTCATTTTTATCTCCTTTATTATATACCAGCAATATTACAAAGGAAATAATAATAATTATTCGAGAAGATGCACCAATTCTATTTCTTTTCTTTGAAAGCTCTACCAAAATTTATACCAAGATTCCTCATTCGGTTGCGCAGGGTATTGGGATGTACTCCAAGAATCTCAGCAGCCCCTCCCCGACCATTTATCTTACCCTTAGCTTTATTCAAAGCTTCAATGATATGCTGTTTAATCATCTCATCCAGTGGTAAAATTTCTTTTGTTATTGTTTGATCACTCACCGTTATATCATTAACTGACAACAATGGCGTAATGTTCAATGGGCCTACTTTATTCATAATCAAAGCACGTTCTATAACATTTTCCAGCTCCCTGACGTTACCAGGCCAACTATAGTCCTGCAGCGATTTCAAGTTATTTTTGCCCAGTTCTGGAATTCCTTTTAGCTTAAGTTCCCTCACCTTTTTTTCAATAAAAAACTTAACCAGAGCCGGGATGTCCATTTTTCTACTTCTCAGTGGTGGAAGATGAAGCGGAAATACATTAAGCCTGAACCATAGATCCTCTCTGAATTGATTGCTCGCAACCATGCTTTCAAGATTTCTGTTTGTAGCTGCAATGAATCTAAAATCAAGTTTTATGGGCTTATTGCCACCTATACGTTCAATCTCTTTATTTTGTAATACCCTTAGTAATCTTGCCTGTAATGCTAACGGAATTTCCCCGATTTCATCCAGAAATATTGTTCCTCCCTGGGCACGTTCAAATTTACCTTTTCTGGAGGAGACTGCACCGGTAAAAGCCCCTTTTTCATACCCGAATAATTCACTATCAATAAGTGTTTCCGGGATAGCGCCACAATTAACTTTGATAAAAGGACCACTTTTTCTGGGAGAAGAATTATGAATTGCCGATGCAATAAGATCCTTGCCTACTCCGGTTTCTCCAAGTAATAAAACAGGACTTTCAAGCGCAGATACTAACCTCACTTTCTCCATAACATCCCTTAATCCAAAATTGGCTCCGATAATATTATTACCGCTAACCTTTTGTAATTCTGCATTTAAAAATTGGTTATTATCGATCAGGGAGGAGTTAAGTTGCTCTAATTTATTGTGTTTCAATGCATTAGAAAGGGAAATAGCGAAGGGTTCCATTAAGGAGGAAACCAATTGGGAATGCTTACTATTATACTTATGGTTGAAACTGACAAAAGCAATACTACCCAAAATCTCACCTCTGAGATGTAATCGCATAACCATTAATGCACTGCAGGATATAGAGAAAAAATCTATTAACTCAGAACAGAGAGGATTTTCTTCAGGTTGATTGAAAATCCTTACATTCTCGTCGGAATCTTTAAATTGTAATCGTAAAACCTGTTTTGCTCTATCAGAGACCGGGATTAACACATCCATTATCGAGGAAGAATCAATTGTAGCTAATGCTACCGTATGCATCGTACCATAATTTTTATCAAATCGCTGTAGATGTAACCTGTCCACCGGTATAAATTCTTTAATATACTCCAAACAGCTTTGCAGTGCCTTTTCTATCCTCAAATCACCACAAATCCTCATAGTCGCTTCGCGAAAAAAAACATAATCCATTACAATCCCCCATTTACCATATATCGTAGATTAATATATTTTTACCAAATGTGTCAATTATATTCTACCTTATTTGGTAAACTTATTTCAGTTGGATTTCTTATTTCTTTTATTTATAATATATTAGACATCTGGAACATGGATTGCAAATTAATATAACAAATTAAAAGAAGGGGTTACAATGGTTTACATGGAACAAATCGAATTAAGAAGTTTCACCTCAAATAATGAGGCATTACAAGACATTCTGCATGAGTGGATTTCGCAATATAAGGATAACAAGAAGGATATTTTGATTCAAATCTACAAACAGGAAGGTCTTTCAGATTATTGTATCCAGTTAACCTATGATAATTCCGAAAAATCACAATTAAAAGACACCATGTTGCCGGAATTTAGTTTTTTAATAGATGAGATTCGTAAATTTGGTTTGATAAATCATACAATCTGGTATCAGTACGCAACTTCGCATAAATAAGGAGGATATTATGCATAGCAAGTTAGAGAACATGAAAAATTATAATTCAGAGAATTACGTGTTTAATAGCACAATGCCTAAACCCTGGCGAGGCGATCTTTTATCATTTGCCTACGATTTTTTAATGAAACACATTGTCTTTCCCAGAAAATTTGGTGCTAATTATGACAGGCATAAAAAGATAATGCGAGCATTACTGGAGGATATACACAATACCAGAATTTTGGAACTTGCTGCCGGAAGCGGTCATACAGCCGAAGTTCTTAATTGCGACAATCAATATATTGGGACCGATATCAGTCCGGGACTGTTGAAAATAGCCAGAAGAAAATTCAAGAGAAATCATTTTAACAAAGCAGAATTTCAGATCATGGATGCAGAGAATATTCATTTCCAAAAGAAAATGTTTGACTATTGTTTCTGTTTTTTGTCATTAAATTTCTTTGAAAATATCAGCACAGTTTTTGATGGAATAGCAAGAGTTTTAAAACCTGGGGGTGTATTTATCTGTGCTATTTCGGTGCCAGAAAGGAGCGTTGTAGACAGCGACCTGAGAGGGATTTTTTATAGTGAATCGGAGTTGGAATTATTGTTAGCCAATTCAGGCTTTTCCTTTTATCCAACTAAGGTAAATAATGGATCGTTGCTCTATTTTCAGGCAGTATCATCGTAAAATCATCAATGTAAAGGGGTGTTTCATGAGGTCATTAAAAGGATGGATACTAATGATAATTTTAACAGGAATTTTATCAAACAGCCACAGTCTTAATATCGAAAAGGAGATATCAAGTCTAATCGAATCGTTTCAAAAAGCATATCAACTTAAAAATCCAACACAAGCAGCGCTTTATACGAAACAATGGTTTGGAGACAATGAGGAATCATTTATAATTGGAACAAGCATAAATGAATGGTGTCTTGGATTGAAGGAGATCGAGGATCTTTTCCGGGGTGACTGGGATTATTGGGGTGATGTATCCATGGATATACCAAATGCTTATATCAAATATGATGAAGAGATGGCAATCGTTTATATCCCTGCAACGGTACGATATGATTTTGATCATAAGTCGGAAACAGACGAACGCTATCTGGGCTATATGACCTCTGATATTCTGGATGAGGAAATTGCAGATAATGATAGCGTTCTTTTTGCAAGAATGCAGGAATCCAACTACATACTAAACCATTATTTACGTCAACGAAACAACGAACAGAGAAGCTATAACTGGGACCTAGGGATATCCATGATTCTGCAGAAATCCGAAGGAAAGTGGTCAATTAATCAGATGCAATACTCAATGCCTGAACAATCCAACTACGCAGATGTAAGATTATCAGATTTGAATTATTATCGAAAACTTTACCATAAAGAATCAGCAGCTATCGATAATTTCGTTAATCAAAGCGAAAGTATTTATATTGAGAATTCTGATAAGACAAGTATCATCAATGAATTTCTGAGAATGTTTAACCCAGTTAATGAAGATCCACATCACTTTTCCAGCGATATTGCATTCATAGATTTCAATAATAATCTTCATATTGGCCCAGAGTCTGTAGAAAAATTTATTGATGAAATGAAAGGAGAAATCGATTCACTTTCAATTGATTCAAAACGTTGCATAATCCAAAAAATAGGCGACCAGCTGATTCTGACCTCCAATGGTTTGATATCAAAAACAATAACGAAAGGTAATGCTCTTGATCTTACATTGCAAGAGATAAAGGAAATCGCTTCAGACAGTTGTAATGACAGGGCAAAACTCTTCAGAATCCAACGATCCATAGCCAGGATGAACAAAGAACTGGCTTATGGCGAGCATTTTGAGTTACCAGTAAGAATAGAGATGGTGTTCAATCGTGAAAACAGAGTCATAGAATTTTTGCAATTATCCTATCCTTTCGATGTAATTCTTGAGAATAAGACAGAT
>CAYYLA010000179.1:0-6253 GCA_964441785.1 uncultured Candidatus Cloacimonadota bacterium
CAAATGTACCCCACCAATTCGCCATCAACCTCCAAAACAAAAGCCAGTTCATTATTTATCTCGTTGTTGAAAGCTTCTCTTGTCCAAGGTATGGAGAAGAGATCATTCTCTATCGTTAGAACCCTATCCATATCGGATTCTTTCATCAACCTGATAGAATACGCCATTAATAATACAACTTCTGACCCGGGTTGATCAAAACAATCCCATTCTTGTTTACAAGATTGTTTTTGGCAATTAAATGTTTACTGGATACACCAAGTTTACTGGCTATTCCAGACACGGATTCACCTTTCTTCACAACATAATAAGTATTGGTTGTAGCAGCTGATGTCGATCCATATAGTTTTAATTTCTGTCCGGGATAGATAGTGTTAGACCCTAACCCATTTAAGGCTTTTATTTTACTCACAGAGGTTTTGTATTTCCTGGCAATATCATAAAGGTTATCACCTTTTACAACGGTATGATGCGTAAAGTAACCCGCATTACTATTCAGGAAATTCTTCTCTATCTTGGCAAGTTCATCCAGATTAGCATCACTGTCAGCCGGGGTAAAAATATCGTATTCTCCCGGTGGTAAAACAACATCTATAACGGGTGAATACTTGGATCTGGAACGCTGATAGATTTTGATCCAGGGATTGTTCTCCCACACCTTATTTACTGTCGTTCCACGTGCTGTTGCCCATTCATCAATCTTGTAATGACCCTTAAGCTTTAAATGTACACTTTTGGTCTCTTCCAACAACGGTTTTTGTAAATCAAATTCCTTTCCAAAAATCTCTTCTTGATTCTCAATAATTATTTTTGCAGCTAGGGCGCGCCAAACAAAATTATGGGATTCATCAGATTTCATCATTATCTCGAAGAAGTTGTGGCCATTCTGCTCTTTGATAGCCTTGGATATATTGCCGATCCCAGCATTATATCCACTCATTGCCAACAACCAATCCTCCACATCCCTTTTATTTTTCAGATATGCGTAGTTGCTTTGCAACAATTTTGCAGCTGCAACTGTCGACTTTATCACATTCTTACGTTCATCTATAAATGAGTTAACCTGCAAACCATAACCTTTCGCCGTATAATTCATAAATTGCCACATCCCAACAGCTCCAACGCGTGAATATGCAAGAGGACTCAAACGACTTTCAGCAATAGCCATATATTTAGCATCAAGCGGTACATTGTGTTCACTAAACACAGAATCAATCAAAGGAAAGTATCGTCCGGTGCGAGGTATAAATTTGTGAGCTGATTTCAATTCCTGCTGATAGATTGTTTCAAGCTTATCATAATAACGTTCATTGGTTAGATCAAAAACATATCCTGCAAACATCACTGAATCAGGAAGATGAAACTCAGTATTAACAGCAACGCGACTATTGCTTATTTCCAACGCCTGAGATAAAGAATCTACCGAGTAGTTAAGGTTGGATATCACAGCGTTTAATGAATCAATGATAATATTTCTGAACGCTATTTCCTGTTGTAGCGAATCGCTTTCAACATTTGCAGCAAAAGGAGTTACGGCAGGCCTGTTTGAATATCCAAGATAAGAACAACCAGTAAAAAAGACAACAAATATCAATAAAAACGAAAACAATTTCATTCTAACTCCATCCAAAAATTATTGCGAACGTATAGAAGGTTGGTGCAGCAATAATCAAGCTGTCAAATCTATCCAACACACCACCATGACCAGGCAGAAGATTAGAACTATCCTTGACGCCCAAATCGCGCTTCAGAACTGACTCCATAAGATCACCCCATTGCCCGGCGATACCAGCAGAAAAACCAAGAGCGAAAACCTGTCCCCAATTAAAATCAAATATAAATTTCGAGATAATCGCCGCAAGCAAGGCACTTACTACACCACCAATAAATCCTTCCCTTGATTTCTTTGGGCTGGCAGCAAAAATATCCCGCTTCTTCCCCAGATAGATCCCGGTAAAATAGGCACAGGAATCGGTTATCCAGATAAGCCCGATCAACGTTACCAGAAAATACGAACCCTGTGAAAGTTGATGCAGTTTATAGATAGTCGAAACCAATACCGGTGAGTAAAGTAGAATCATCATAGCTGCCGAAACCCTTGCCGATGCACCTTCCAGCCTGTTTTTTATCACATCTATACTCAATATATACGAGAATATTCCAAAGAATACTATCAATGTATAATAATGTAAATTATACACCATAGTTACATATACTATCATACTTACAGGGATAAATAGAACCGGAAGTTCAATCCCCTTGTTTAGAAACATTTCTCTAAGCTCAAAAACTTGTATCAAAGATACTACTGCGAGAAAAGACAACAACCCGAACCCACCTGACCAGAAGAGAAACAGAATCATCGGGATAAATATAAGAGCCATGATAAGACGTTTAATTAATTGCATTTAAGACTCCTCTTCCAGACGCTTCCCGAAGCGTCTCTCTCTGTTTTGATAATCCAGAATTGATTGAACAAATTCACTGCGTGAAAAATCTGGCCAGAGAGTTGGTGTGAACCAGAATTCGGAATAAGCACTCTGCCAGAGAAGAAAATTTGATAGTCTTTGCTCTCCACTAGTTCTGATAATATAATCAGGATCTGGCATATCCGCGGTATATAGATATTGGTTAATGAGATGATCATCAATTTCATCTGCATTTATTTTTCCATCCTGAATCTCTTTAAAAATATCCTGAAATGCTTCGATTATCTCTCGACGTCCCCCATAATTCATGGCAACATTGAGATGCAATCCCGTATTTTTCCAACTCTTCTTGCAGGTTTCTACTACTCTACGATTATAGCTTTCCTGCAACTCCTGTCTGCTTCCGATAAAACGGATATTGACATTGTTCTTATTAAGTTCATCAATTTCTTTGACCAGCGAGTCCATTATCAGCTTCAAAAGATAGGAAACCTCTGTTTTGCTTCGTCCCCAGTTCTCGGTTGAGAAAGCATATACAGTAAGATATTCAAGACCAACTTCAACAGAAGTTTCAACAATATTTCTAACTGTTTCAACCCCTTTTTTATGACCATTTACGCGTTTTGTATTGTGTTGCTTAGCCCAACGACCATTACCATCCATTATAATAGCGATATGACGTGGCATTTTATCCTTATCCAATTGTTTTATCAAGTCTTTATAAGACATCTTCAGAATCCTTATTATTCATATTTTGTTCAGCTCTATATTTCAGATAAGCGTTCATAAATGGATTCAAAGCACCATCCATAACAGCTGATGTATTGCCCGTTTCATAATCAGTTCTATGATCTTTCACCATTTGATAGGGATGAAAAACATAGGATCTGATTTGGTTACCCCAGCCGATATCAGTTTTGAGATTCTCCATCTTCTGCCGTTCCTTTTCTTTCTCCTGTTCCATGTGCTGATAAAGTCTGGATTTTAAAATCTTCATAGCTTCCTGTTTGTTTATAATTTGAGAGCGCTCATTTTGACACTGAACCACAATATTAGTGGGAATATGTGTAATACGTACAGCAGAATCAGTAGTATTTACACCCTGTCCACCCTTTCCACTAGCGCGATAGGTATCAACTCTAATGTCCGATGGATCAATCTCAATCTCAACATCATCATCCAGGAGAGGATAAACAAAAACCGATGCAAAAGAAGTTTGACGCTTACCCTGAGCATTAAATGGTGAAATACGTACTAATCTGTGGATACCAATTTCACTTTTAAGATAGCCGAAAGCATGTTCGCCTATGATTTCGAAGGTTACAGATTTTATCCCAGCCTCATCACCTGGTAAAAGATCCACAACCTCGATTTTCATATCATTGGCATCGGCCCAACGAGAATACATCCGCATCAACATCTCTGCCCAATCCTGTGATTCGGTTCCACCTGCTCCAGGATGAATAGATAACACCGCATCATTACGATCATGTTTTCCGTTGAGTAAGAAATACACTTCGATATCAGTAACCTGATCAATACTTTTTGTTAGATATTGAACTGCTTCCTGAAATAAACTGTCATTGAACTCTTCTTCAAGTAACAGCACATAGGTTTCCAATTCCTCTTGGATAGTTGTTATGTTATTATATTTTTGAATCTGTTCTTTTAAGAAATTTATGTCTTTGGATACTTTTTTCGCATGCTTCTGATCTGACCAGAAATCAGGAGAATTCATCTCCTTCTCTTTGTCCGATTGATCTTTCTTCCAGGAAGTTACGTCAAAGTAACCTCCTTATTTCATCAATTTTCTCTATCTGCGATTCAACTTCTCTTGTAAATTCAATATATTCCATTTAATCTCCAATCTTAATAGTGTTTTGTACCCGGTACGAGATAACGTTTTACCTCTTCATTAAAGTATCTGTCCGTCATGGTAGCAATAAAATCACGTACTTTTTCTGCTTTAGAAAAACGTTTTTGATAGCGATCTAATTTGCGATTTAGAAAATGGGTATAAATCCGTGATGATTTATCTTCTTTATCTAAATCTTCCATGTATTGATTGAATAGAATCTTCATACTTTTTTCAACAATGACCCTAGATTTTTTCACATCCTCATTTGTATAGATCTTTGCATAATTAAATTTCTTCAATCTCAAAAGAAAATCTGAGGTTTCATCATCAAAGCAGACATAGGTTTTATTGTAACTGTTGGATACAACACTTTTTACCAGGGTATCAATAATTCTACTGTTGGAATTACCCAGATAATCTGTTAATTCTACCGGGATATCATCGGGAGCCAGGATCTTATAGCGGATAGCATCCTCGATATCCATTCCAATATAGGCAATTGTATCGGATATTCTGACAACGCACCCTTCCATTGTTGCAGGCATCCATTGATATGATTTACCAGCTTTTCTGGTGTTAACGTATTCATCTATATCTGCTTCTGTTTTGTCTCTCTGAGGTTCAAGTAATGTATTATGAACCTCTCCATCATGAGAGATAATTCCATCTCTAACCTGAAATGTCATATTCAAACCATTGCCACGGGATGAGATATTGTCAATTATGTGTAAACTCTGGATATTGTGATGAAAATGGCCTATACCATGCTCTACACAGCTTTTACTTAATGCAACTTCGCCATCATGCCCAAAAGGTGTATGGCCAAGATCGTGACCTAGAGCAATTGCTTCGATCAATTCCAGATTAAGGCCTAAACGTTTTCCGATGGTTCTGGAAATCTGAGATACATAGGTGGTATGTAAGCTTCGGTTTGTCATCTCCTCATCAAACATATTTGTAAATGAGAATACTTGAGTTTTTCCCTGATAGCGTCTATATGCACCGCTGTGTAAGATTCGGTCCCGGTCGATAGCAAAATCGGAACGAAGATAGTCACTTGGTTCTTCTCGTTTTCGATATGCATCTTCATTCAGGGTTGCAAATTTACTGAATTTTTCTTTTGTAACTTCCAGACTTTGGAGATAGATTTCCCTGATTTTCTCTTGGTTAATCATTTTTAACTCCTTTTAAAAAGCATGAAGTGAGGATCAAAACCTTCCTTCTTTTTAGTTTTTTCAAAGTATGTTTCGATATGGTCCTCAGGAGGTTCAAATCGATATCCATTTTCATAGATTACTTCGAAATCTGTGCGTTTCTTGAAATGCTCTACAATCCACTCGGCATATCCATGATGATCTGTAGCCATCTCAACATAGCCACCATCCTTAAGAAGTAGCTTTAACACATCGATAAATTCAGGTTGAATTAATCGACGCTTAAAATGCTTCTTTTTAGGCCATGGATCTGGATGAATTATGTATATCCTATCCAACTTATTCTTCGGAAACCACTGAACAATCTCTTTATCGACAAAAGCTCTCAGCAGCCGAACATTACTATTCTTTTCCATATCAAGTTTGGATATGGTTGCACGGAGCCGATTCTGTTTCACATCTATAGCGAGAAAATTAATTTCAGGATGCAGGATAGACTTTTGCGCTATAAACTCACCCTTTCCACATCCAATTTCCAGATAGACAGGATTGTTGTTACCAAAAATCTCTGCCAGATCAATGATACTCTCTTTATTAAGAACAACCTCAAAAAAAACCTGTTGCTCAAGAAACTTATGTTTATCCATATAACCCTAATAATATTATTTATGTCAAATTGTTATAACCTCTTTTTGTGTCAATAATTCCATTACCCACAACCCGAGTCCGGTTAGTAATTTTCTTTTGGATATACATAATAAACGATAAATTAGTTATATTTTCATACATTCTGAAAAAGCTAAATTTTGTGT
>CAYYLA010000180.1:0-1054 GCA_964441785.1 uncultured Candidatus Cloacimonadota bacterium
TTGAAACCTCTTTTCTTGAGATCTTTGCTTATTTTGTTTGATAATTCAGTTTTAGCTGGAACCTGGGCCATTGAAGTCCAATGATTGATTATTGGCTTTCCTTCTACAAATTTCCAGATATAATTACAGAAGCTTCCGAACTCTTGTTGGATCAAGAGGAATTGCCGGGCATTATTGATAGAAGCAGCAATTTTTAATCTATTTCTAACAATACCTGGAT
The DNA here is from genome assembly GCA_964441785.1 of uncultured Candidatus Cloacimonadota bacterium. Lineage (GTDB taxonomy): Bacteria > Cloacimonadota > Cloacimonadia > Cloacimonadales > TCS61 > CAYYLA01. The sequence goes on from CAYYLA010000180.1 coordinate 221, forward strand.
TATTGAGTAACTCATTGTATTTGTGTTCATCATAAGCTGCAACCTTAACAGGATCAAAATTATCATATGCTTTTCGGTAGTTTTCTCTCTTTTTTAAAATAGTATGCCAGCTTAGTCCTGCTTGAGCAGACTCAAGAACCAGAAATTCAAACTGTTTCCGGTCATCAAAGACGGGAACTCCCCATTCTTCATCATGATATTTGATGTATAACTCATCAACATTACCCCAGGGACACCTATTCATACTCTACTCCTATATAGGCAAAAAAGATTACTGCAAAAAAAAATCAATAAAAAAAGGAACCATATCACCATAAATGTTTCAAAATAAGCAAAAGATGAAAGGGAATAGTATTGGTAACTCCTTTCGATATGGTATTCATTGGTTACATAGCATGAATCAGCGTTGTCCTCTTCGAAATGTGTCTTGATGAGTTTGCAACATGATTAACTTCGAATACCAGTATCAGCAGATAGACTGCGAAAATTCAGCAGAAAGAGGGCTAACTTTCTGCTGTTTTTTTTATTTCTTAAAAACCTTTGCTAATCCACCCATTGATGTTTCTCTGTAGAGAGATGGCAAATCGTTCCCTGTTCGGTTCATTACTTCGACAACATCATCGAAAGGAATTCTATGACTTCCATCGGAGAATAGTGAATATTCAGCGCAATCCAGAGCGCGTCTTGCAGCAAAAGCATTACGTTCTATACAGGGGATTTGTACTAATCCGTAAACCGGATCGCAGGTAAGTCCCAGATGATGTTCTAAACCCATTTCTGCAGCGTATTCTATCTGCCTGATAGAACCACCAGAGAGTTGAGCTGCTGCTGCAG
>CAYYLA010000180.1:1064-4550 GCA_964441785.1 uncultured Candidatus Cloacimonadota bacterium
ATGCCATTGCACATGCGGTTCCGATCTCTCCCTGGCAACCAACTTTAGCACCGGAAATTGAGGCGTTTTTTTTAACCAGATTGCCAATCAATCCTGCTGTAGCAAGTGCGCGAATAAGCTCAGTTTGAGAACTTTTCAATATCTGTTTAGAGCTGTAAAGAACTGCAGGAACAACCCCGCATGAGCCGCAGGTTGGAGCTGTTACGATCATGCCTCCAGAAGCATTTTCTTCGGCAACAGCCAAAGCATAAGCATAAAGATTACCACTTATTTTCAGGTGATTACTTACCATCCGTATTTTTCTGTAGAGATTTGCAGCTTTTCTTGGAAGTCCAATACCGCCGGGAAGTGCTCCTTCATTTTGAAGTCCATTGTGAATAGCTTGAAACATGATATCTAACACATGCTCAAGATATGATTGTAGATCGTCTTCCTCATGTTTAAAAACATATTCCCATAATGAAAGCCCTTTGTCATTACAAACATCCATAATTTCCTTAAGGTTTGCATGCTTATAAATTGATTTAGATTGAATTGGTTCAGCAGGATCATAAATCTCACCACCACCAACACTGAAAACTTTCCATTTATCGATTCTTAAACCTTGCAGGTCGTAGTCTTCGAATATCATACCATTAGGGTGTTCCGGTAGTTCTTCCAGAGGAATCCACTCAATAGTCAAAGGTTTTTCCTGGAAAACAGAATTCAGGATTTTATCGGTTAAATGTCCTTTCCCGGTTGAGGCTAGGCTACTGTACAATTTTACTCGGAAAGATCCAGCCTTTTTATGTTTTTCAAGGAACTTAATTGCCGCGGTTCTTGGACCCATGGTATGGCTGCTTGATGGGCCTGTACCAATTCTATATATTTCTTTTATTGATTTCATAATTACCTCTGAAGGATAAATAAAAATCAGGAGAAATTTGTCAATGAAGATAATACTGCTGATACATTATGTTTCACAGGGTTAAATTAGTGTAAAATCAGAAAGCTGTAAGGTTATATGTTATTGTAAGATAGGATCGTTAAAAAGTTGAGATAACAACTAAATTTTCAAACAATAATCTCGATGCTTTTCAAAAAAAATATCTTCACCACCAAATATCTTCAAAACTCTTTTCTTAGATATTCTTGGGTAGTCTAAGGCATTCAAATAATTTCTGTAAGAGCTCCACTTCCAATCCCCAATATTGCTCGTTAATCTAAATTTTATTGGTAAATTATGAACTGATAATATGGATTTTACTACTTCGCTTTTGTCTTTCAATTCAATAGCTTTAGGTTTTTCTCTAAATAAAGATCCTTTTCTATTATATCGATAATTGAAATATCTGGCATAGGCAATATGAAGTTTTCTAATTGTGTCTGATAAATAGTAAGTTAGAGCTAGATCAATTTTGCCTAATCTTTGCCTATTTTCTCTATCTTTAACTTGTAAGACACATTCATAATTTTGAGGCAAGAAACAAAAACTTAATACATAAAAAGTATTTGCTATGTATCTAGAAAATAATCTAATCAGTTTCTCGTAATCAAAATCACTTATCGCAAAATAATCCTCTCTGCTATTGGTCTCAATCGTCAAATGATAGTAACGCAATCGTTTGAAATACATGCTGAACTCCTTTGCTGAATATGTTTTGATTTATTGTTTAATTGCTTTTCAAATAATCATTTAATTGGCATTTGAAGTCAAGAAAATAATTAATGCTATAAAAAAGAATTGCTATTTAAGGTATAGTATTGATAATAATGCCATTAAAGGTGCAATGATTGCTATATCTTTTGTTTCTATCTGTATTCTGTTGTTAACTGGTAAAATACTGCGAGCTAATGTTAAGTTATTTCAAAAACTCTATCTTCCTTCTTCTGTTATTGCCGGATGCATGGTTCGAACGAGCTATTGCTGAAATGGGTCAGTCCATGGGAGTAACTGCTACCGGCCTCTTGCTGCTTCGGGCGGTTGATCCTAAGAATGAAACTACTGCTCCCAGTGCTTTTGCCTATAAACAACTTCTACATGAACCCTTTATGGGAGGCGGTTTATGGACCTCCAGTGCCATCCCTTTGATTATTGCATTTGGTAGTGGGTTACCTGTTCTGTTTATCTCGTTAGGGGCTATCTTTGTTTGGATTATTGTCTGGTTCCTCTTATTCAGGAAACAGAAATAATCTATTTTATATTGTTGCTTATTTGATAATGTTAAATACCTTTTTCATGAAAGGAGGAATCATGAAAAAGGTATTTGTTTTTATCCTCCTGCTGATAGGAGTATTAAACATGAATGCAGATAGAAAATTTAAAGAATTAACAGAATTTGAACGATATGTGATAGAGGATAAAGGAACAGAACCTGCATATACTGGAATCTATACTGATCACTTTGAAAGAGGAACTTATCGTTGTAAACGATGTGGTGAAGAACTGTTTAAATCGGACTCCAAATTTCATTCAAATTGCGGATGGCCAAGTTTTGATGATGCGATTCCCGGTAAGGTAAAAGAGGTGCCTGATAAGGATGGTAGAAGAACAGAGATCTTGTGCAGCAACTGTGATGCTCACTTGGGTCATGTCTTCGAAGGAGAGGGGTTTACCAATAAAAACACCAGGCATTGTGTTAACTCTGTTTCTTTGGATTTTCAACCCACTAAAATTGAAGAAAAAGCATACTTCGCAGGCGGCTGTTTCTGGGGTGTTGAATATCTTCTTAATAAACAGGAAGGTGTTATTAAAACCTCGGTAGGTTATGCGGGTGGATCAAAGGTAAATCCAACCTATTACGAAGTCGCTGCCGGGGCTACTCGACATGCAGAGACTGTGGAATTCGTCTTTGACCCTTCAATTATTACATTTGAAGAATTAGCAAAACTCTTTTTTGAAATCCACGATCCTACTCAAGACAATAGACAAGGTCCTGATATAGGAGCACAATATAGGTCGGCAATTTTCTATAAAAATCAACAGCAAAAGGATACGTCTGAAAAATTAATAAGAATTCTGAATGATAAAGGTTATGATGTTCAAACCCAGTTGACACAATTTGTTTCCTTTTATGATGCAGAAGATTATCATCAGGATTATTATGAAAAAAAAGGATCACTTCCATATTGCCATAAATATACAAAAAGATTCTAATTGATATAATCTAATCTCCACATCCTTTAACCTCTGCTTTATTAAGGGGTGTGGAGAAAAAAATTGACAAAATATTCTCACAACTTTCCAATTGAAAGGCAATTAACAACATGCAACAAATTTATGTAATCATACATAATATTAATCAACTTGGAGGTGCATTATGAGAGTACGGGAACTGCCACAAAATGAAAGACCCAGAGAAAAATTACTGATCAAAGGTGTGAACTTTTTGTCTGACAAAGAACTATTGGCTATAATTCTTGGCAAAGGAACTAGAAATATGGACGTGCTTGAGTTGGCAGAAAAAACTGTTGAAACCATTGATGCTATGGGTTTAAACATTGATT
>CAYYLA010000180.1:4597-6227 GCA_964441785.1 uncultured Candidatus Cloacimonadota bacterium
AAGGGATTGGGAGTCGCAAAAACAACCCTCCTGGCTGCTGCTTTCGAATTTGTAAGACGTCGAATAAAACCCGAAGGAATCAAAGTAAGAAAAGCTTCAGATGTTGTTCCGGTTATAAAACATCTGACAGATCGTAAACAGGAGTACTTTATTACAGTATCTCTTAATGGGGCTCATGAAGTAATAAATATACGAGTTGTTACTATTGGATTGGTTAACAAAACCCAGGTTCATCCCAGAGAGGTGTTTGCTGACGTTATTGTAGATCGTGCTGCTGCACTAATTGTTGCCCATAACCATCCTTCCGGTGATCTAACCCCTAGTATGGATGATGTGCAAATCACTCAAATCCTATCCGATGCTGCAAAACTACTTGGTATCAAATTATTGGATCACCTGATAATCTCTCATAAGGGATATTACAGCTTCCAAGAGAATCATGAAGCTTCATTATATAGCTAGTATCTTACTGTTGAAGGATTTCATAACCACAAAGTCACAAGGACACAAAGAAGCTTAAGAATAAAGACAAAAGATAAAAGGAAATAAGTTAAGCAGTTGAATTGATTGAAAAGGTAAGCTGGAATCTCAACTTCCTGAATTCCTGACTACCCGACTTCATGCATTTAAATCCCTTTTATTGCTTCAACTACCACTTTATAATTCATCACAATCTCTTTCAAAAATTCACCTATCCCAGCAAACCTCCTATCCAAAAAAAATAATATCATGCCATAGAATAAAATATTGGCAAAAATAAGAAAAACAGTTGAAAAAACAGGTCCCGCTTTCCGGATATCCGGTTGGGTATAACGAAATTCCTGAATGGTTGAGAAGATGTGATACGATGTCAAAAAACCTAAAATCCCAAAGAAATAGGGATAAAAAGTTGGCTGGATTACAAGATAAAGAGGAAGCAGCAAGAAGGATAGAGTCGGCAGAAAATATGGCGCTAATGTAATGATGAAATTTCCACCGTAAAGCGTTACAACTCCACCTTCACGAGCTGTTGCTTTGAATCCGACCGGCTTCTTCAAAAACAGTAATCCTACAAGTAAATGTGTTAACTCATGCTCAAAGGTTGAATAAAAATATTTCTTTCGTAATACGCCTATCCAAAGAATGAAAAATACTCCGAATCCAATGGCAAATTCCTTAAAATAATCACCTTTCACATTGATCTCATCATAATTTTGGATAAAATAAAATACAATGCTAATTGTCAAAACTACAGCTAAAATACCTACAACTATTTTCATAAAACATCCTTCAATATTCTGTTTCTAAAATCAGCAATTACCTCTTTAAATCCATAAGCTATTTCAAGATTATCTAATTCCTTAAACGTAAACCACTTTATACATTGTCCTTCATGTAGATTAATCGATTCTATGTCGAAATCCATTGGTATCCAATATGTATGTTCGATGCGATCATCAAATTCGATTATATTGGCTATTTCAACATCATTCAACACCAATTCCATTTCTTCCATCATCTCTCTGATGATACACTCCTCAGGGGTTTCACCCGGTTCAACATGTCCTCCCGGAAGATCCCACATATTGGGATAGGGAATTGTTGGTTTATTATCACGTAGAAGTAATAATATCTCATTATGGGAATTAAG
>CAYYLA010000181.1:0-6208 GCA_964441785.1 uncultured Candidatus Cloacimonadota bacterium
TAGCTTAAAGTAAAGCCATCAGGATCAACAGAGCCACTACCATCAAGTGTAACCACAGTTCCTTCCGTAACTGTCTGATACTCACCTGCATCCGCTACCGGAGAATCATTTACAGGCTGTAAATAATAATTAAAGCTTATTGCTGATGTCTGACGATTAATATCATCATGCACCACTATCGTGAAACCTGCTTCTCCAAACCAGTTTTCTTCAGGCTCAAATTGAATAATTTTCTCTTCTTCTAACCGTGAATCAATTATTGTAACTTCTCCATGAGATACATCTGAATAATCCCACGAAAGATTTTCTCCATCTATGTCAACAGCCGTCAGATAAATAAGTGAAGTACTATCCTCCCAAGCTATTATGTCTACATAATCTCCGGAATAATGGGTTGAACCCTCATATCTGAAGTAAGGTTGGTTATTTTCTAAAACTTCACAATTATTGATATTGTTTTCCACAGATTCAAAATGTGTAGTCATAAATTCAGTACCTGTTAGTGTAGCTTTAATGGATACATTTGCCCCATAATCTACACAATTAAAAAACCTGAATGTCCCATTCTCATCTGTTATTGCTTCATTTTCAAACCTATGGATAGTTTTGGAACTGGTTGATTTTATAATTTTATCATTAACTGTTAAAGTTACTTCAGCATCTGCTACACCATTACCATCTAAATCAAGAACAGTTCCTGCAATAGTAAATTTTGGAATATACTCTGTTTCAACAGAATCAGGTTCACTTTGGTAGAGAATATCGTTAGTATTTGAATCAACGATAACACACCTTATTTTAAAATCATGTATCTCATCTTGAATTGCCTCATCATTAATTATCTCAATATTCTCACCAAGGTCTGGAGTTGCTAAAGGCACAATTAAGTCATCATAGAGAATCTCATAATAACCGTATACCCCATTATTTTCTTCAAATATGTAAGAATGTTCCCAACAGCATTGAATAGACTCACTAGGATTATCGTCTGATTCAATTGTAATGTTTTCTACCGAAAAATCAGTTATAGAAGGGAACCATGCATTTATAAGGGAGTTAGTTTCATTTTCATCACAGACTCCGGTTATTTTGTAGATAAACAACGTATTAAAATCATTTGTCAGGGTATCACCTAAAACAATATCGTCAGCGAAGGTTGTGTCTGCATGACAATCGCTTAGAGTATAATAATCATTTTCCTCCGTAAGCATCGGAAGTGCTTTCTCTACACGATAGCCAAAAGCTTCAGAATGTTCCTCCCAGGTAAGATTAAACATTTTCTGAGTTTCAGTTTCACTTTTTTCTAAAGATAAATCACCGGATAAATTACCCAAATCATAATCAGGGTCAACAGGATTATCCCATTTAATACATGAACTTAACAAAACTAATATAAAAAAAACAACGAAAAATTTCTTCATTATTCCTCCGGAATATTTATTGATTTTGGTATAAATAATTTTAATTCTTTATTCTCAAGAATACTTGTTTCATTAATTGGTGCATCAGCTTTTCCGCTATTATCGTTAAATAACACCAATAAATGGCATAAATCTTTTGAATTTATTTTTCTAAATAGCTGATATGCCTTCATAAGTGAAATCCATTCCTTCATAAATGGAAATTTCAGTATGACATTGGAATTTACGTAAATAACATCAGCCAAGACAGTACAGCCTTTCTCCGTAAAATCCATATCTAAATCTTCATTTATTACAGCACTCCTTTCGGATAGTTTTAGAAATGTTGATGGATATCCAGTTACTTTAGCAAGTCGCTTATCAATCTCGTTTTTTGTTAATGAAAATCCAATACTCTCTATTGTAAAGCAGTTCCTAAATTCATCGACATAGACAGAAAAAGTATCTGATTTAGACATAATATTACCGTCATCATCAGTTGCAGTTACAAAGAAATTGTAAACAATGACTGAATCTAACCTATTGTTTGTATAACTTCCCAAATTATCATTGAAGATAAAATCCCTCGTGTTTTCTGTAAACTCACTGGAAGCATAAAGGTTACCATTTCTATAAACCTGGAAACCTTTTATGCTACCAATGTTGGAGTATTCCCATTTTATCGTAATTTCTCCCCTTTTCAGGGCAGGAGGAAGGATTTTTAGTTCCAACTCTTCAACGGCAGGTAAAGTCTCATCGTTTACTTCAGATTGTTCTCTCTGCGTTTTCATGCTAAGTAATCCGTCAGCTGATATTTCAACAAAAATTGAATCAGTCTGAGCTAATTTATTATCGTAATCATCAAAAGCAGCAACAGCATAAGAATAAGTAGTGTTTTTTTTCAGTTGAGCATTATTCAAATATGATCCGGTATTTTTCCAAAACTCAAAATCTTTAACATTCTGTTTATCTATAGATTTTTCGTAAAATTTATTATCACGATACACGATAAAATGGTTAATTCTTTCAGAATAATTGTACTCCCAAAGAAGGTTAACAGATTTTTCTTGCAAACCGGTTTTGATGAAACTTACATATACTCCTTCTTCCTCAGGTTCAGAATAGATTATTTCTGGTGATGTATCCGCATATAGGAGCACATTGAATAGATTGGAAATCCAAAGGTTATCCCCGACATTAAAGACTTGTTCCTTTGATGAATACACCTTCTTTGGTAATAAAAGTGTATATTTTACATCGAATTTATCCTCACAAACTATCTCATCAGAATAAATCTCTAGAATTTTAACATGGTTTGAAATAACTGCATTGAGAATATCTGTAGATCTAACCAGATTATCAATATCACTTTGCCAATTATCCAGACCTATCTGTTGCCTGGTAAAATCTACAATATCAACAAAGTCACCATCCCTGCACAATCTCGAGACATTAAGAATATCAGCAGATAATAACGATACCAAAAATAGTAAAGCAAATATAACCGGATTTCTCATGATTATTTAGACGCTATCAAGTTATAAACCTCATAGCCAGTCCACAACGCCGGAACGATCGACACATAAAAATAGGTCATTGTTGCTTTTCTATAATCCTCTGCTTTTCTACTGGAATCAGTATCTTGATACTTACTATAGCTTGTCGATGGCAAGATTACCCCACTTAATAGTGTTACCCCGGCAGCTACTCCGGTCCTGATAACTGGACTAGTCTCATTATAGGTATTGACTATCAGTTCTGGTACTGAATATTTTCTTTCTATTTTGTAAACAACATTAAACATTGTATGCAATTTTACATTTGCAGTTTTCTCAATCTTATCTGTGTTTGAAAGTATATTATTTCCTAAATAGTATGTTTCACCATTGACATTCACTCTACCGGTAATGAGATTATTTTGATCAATTTTGCAATTAATCTCCTTCAATTTCTGCCCATTATAAATGCGATCCCAGAATCGATGTGCTATAACATCTATAACAAATCGATTGCTATTATTCTTGTTTTCAATTATCTCCAACTCGGTACTTTTAGAAAGTGATAATGAGATCACATCATCTGGAAAATCATTAATGTCCAACTGTAACATATAATTTTCCGTACCAAAAGATACACCACATATCGTTATAAGAAGAATCGATAAAAAAAACTTCCTCATTATTACTCCCATTATTTGCTTATTAAATAAACCACATTGAACAGCGTGTATACATCATATTTTTTTCCTACCTTATAGTCACTAATGTCAGAAGGAACAAAATTACCAATGTAATAATATTTTCCCTGCAACAAAACTCTGTCATTATCATAGGTCAGGTTTGATAAAATTACATTTTCATGTTTATGAAACGTCTTTTTAAGTCTCTTATAATCCCTGGCATTGCTAAGATACAAAAAAGTTTCTCTATCAATTAACTTTTTAATCTCTGTCTCATTTGATTTGGTTATGTCATCAATTGTTAATAAAACAGTTTCAACTCCTATGCTTTCAATATTCTCCTTATCAATAAGCCTTGAATTATTGAGGTATTGCTCTGCATGTATTGCTGCAATTAATGTAAACATGATAACTAATACAATAACTTTTTTCATGGGATCTCCTCAATGAATTGCTTTATGGGAATATCGTTGTAGATTTAAATTTGTTGTTCGAACAATTTCATCATTCTTTTTCATAATGATTTGAATGGATTCATTCCAATTATCATCAATTTCACAGACATCATGATTCATTTGCATATGATTAGTATGCGTAATTATTAAAACCATATTATTTTGAGAGCTGGTTTTTCTTATATGAGCAAAAGCATCATTATTATGTGTGTATAAGAATAATTGATTCTCAACAAATTCCTTTAGTACGCCATCCATATTTGCCCAGGGCTCATCTGCAAAGATTACTGATGACGGCTTTATCATAGCACGAATAAATGCCAGAAGCTGTTTTTCACCTCCCGACAGATAGAAGGGCGTATCGTATAAATGTTCAACCAGATATTTGAATTTACTTACAACATACTCCTTTGATTCATTATCAGAAAATTGTAATTGTTCAGTAATTTTGTTTATATCTCTTTTCAAATCAAAATTCGGGTTTACAATCCTTAGATTCTCATAGATGGTATAGGTATTAATAATGTGTGGATCCTGGAAAATATAGGAGAATTTTTTTCTCATGATTTGATCTGTATCAATAGATTGAATCGACGCATTAACTTTTATCTCACCATTCTTCTGATAATAACTTCCATCAAAATTTGAAAGCAAAGAGAGTATATTTAGAAAAGTAGTTTTTCCACAACCATTCTCACCACGAATTGAATAGAGATAATTTCTGGAAAAATCAATATTATCCTGATTTGCAAAATCAAAGGTATCTCGTTGGAATATTATTTTATTCCCATTACTAAAACTTTTATGAAGTGGAAGATTTACTTTTATCATAACACATCCTCAATTTTCATATTTCATAAGTTCATAGATTTCATCATTCTTTATCAATTTCTTGATAATTAAATTAATTACGATGATTGTAATTACTACAACAGAGATATAGAATCCAATAACAGGATTAAGTGGATTGGAAAATATCTGGGTTATAATACTTAACGATTGAGAAACAGGATATCCGGTAAGGGATGCCATAAAGGCAGCAACAACAATACCTATGAAAAATCCCGCAGTTAACAGAATAATATATCCTATAACAAAATTTGCAGTGATTTCTTTAATACTGTATCCAAATGTTCTCACAGTACCAATAGTATGGAACTCCAATTTCAACTTGAGATAAAACTTAATGGTCAGAAATATTATAAAGGTTATCAATGTAATAATCATCAATATCTGAGTATTATCCCGCGCACGGAATAGAGATTCACTTAAATTGATAATATTCTGCCATCGTCCACTATCCCACAAAACATTATGAGTATTGAATAGCTCCATTAGCTCTTTTGATAATTCGATATTGCTGAAGTCGTCGAAGTAAACATAACAGGTATTTAAGCTTCTTTCTGGATCATCTGGATTAAACCTGATAACTGTTTCATGATTCTCAAAATACTCTAACAACGCAAGCTGATCTCTTCGATTTTTGAATCCTTTTTGAAAATCTTTAAGTACATAATAATTTGAATCATTATCAGCATCATGAAAAAAGTCAGTTGAAAAAGCACAAAAAGAAGTTGAATTTTTATTGTATTTTCTGTAAGTGTCCCATAGATTCTTTTGCCTAATTAAAATGGGTTCTGCCATACTGAAATGACTTTGCCCTCTCAATCCTAAGTCACCATCCAGAATATATGTTATTGAAGTATCTTCAAAAGAAACATTTTTATCAATCTTTACCAACGTATTAGGAGAAATCATTCTATCAAAAGTTTGTGACTTATCCTGCGAAAAGGCCAAGAATGGATGCAATTGATTGCTTGAGTTGTTTTTACCTATATATACAGGCATTAAATTTTTTAGATAAACATCATTAAATCCATCATTTATTGCAAAATCTAGATCCTTGTATTTCGTCATTACCCATCTCTCATCAGTTTCATTTAAGAAATCCTTAAAGACGAACCAATTTAAATTTGGTGAATTAACAATTTTTACCATCATCAAGTTTGTATACTTAGAAATCGACCCAGGATAAAATCCACGACTTTTTACATAAATCAGTTGTTCATCAAAAAGTTTATATTTACTAGCCAATGAATCGTGCACATAAAGGAAATTACCTTTAACTATCTCTATTGAATCATAGGGGTCTGACATTTGTCCATTTGGATTAG